>JBAXFZ010000252.1:0-6515 GCA_037139685.1 Bacteroidota bacterium | reverse complement strand
TCACCGCGTGGCACATGGAGGAGAGAATTTCAAGACCAGTGTCCTTATTACCCAGAATGTTAAAAATGATATCGAAAAATGCATTGAGCTGGCACCGCTGCACAACCCCGCAAATCTGAAAGGAGTCCTTTCAATTGAAGCGATTCTTCCCGATGTGCCCCAGGTTGCTGTATTCGACACCTCATTTCATCAAACCATGCCTGCTTTTTCATATTTGTATGCCATTCCGTACGAATATTATGAGAAATATAAAATCCGCCGGTACGGATTCCATGGCACATCACATAAATATGTCGCTATGAAAGCCTGCCGGTATCTCGGTAAGAACTTTGAAAACCTGAAAATCATCACCTGTCATCTCGGCAATGGTTCCTCTGTTGCTGCCATTCATAACGGAAAATCAATCGATACATCCATGGGATTTACCCCTTTGGAGGGTTTGATGATGGGTACCCGCAGCGGCGACGTCGACCTTGGTGTTTTACTGTTTATGGCCGAAAAGGAAAACCTCAGCATCGCAGATACCAACGCTATGTTTAACAAGAAAAGCGGTGTTTGCGGAATCTCAGGGATTTCATTCGACATGCGTGATGTGGAACAGGCTGCAGAAAATGGCAATAAAAGGGCGCAGCTTGCCCTGGATATGTATGCATACCGGGTGAAAAAATATATCGGATCCTATATTGCCGCAATGGGTGGTGTTGACCTGATCGTACTGGCCGGCGGAATTGGGGAAAATGACCGCGATACACGTCGTCGTATCCTTGAAGGATTAGAATTTTTTGGCGTTCAATTTGACCCCGAACGCAATCTGACCAGAGGAAAAGAGGCTATCCTGACCAAACCAGGTTCGCCGGTCGTATCCATGGTCATGCCTACCAACGAAGAATTGGTTATCGCTATCGACACATATAATATTGTTAACAATGATAATTTTACATTTTAATCTATAAACATGGCCCCTATTAGTCTGTACATCGTCGAAGATGAGCTTATTATAGCTCACGACCTTAAAGCCAAACTTACAAATTTTGGTTATACCGTACTTGGCACTGATGCCAAGGGTGAAAATGCAATTGAAAACATTGCCGCTCTCCAGGAAAACAATACGGAACCTGATATTGTTATCATGGATGTACGTTTAGCCGGGAATATTGACGGAATTGAAACCGCCCGTATCCTGACTGAAAATTACAATTGCGGTATCATTTTCCTCACTTCCATGAATAAGAACGAGGTCTTTTCCAAATCATTCTCACTGAAACCTTATGCCTATCTGTTCAAGCCTGTCGACGTTGACCAGATCCGTGCTGCGATCGAAGTAGCCAATTACCAGCGTAATCTGGAAATTACGAATGAACGTATGATTTCGGAACTCAAAAGCGAAATTGAACAACGGAAAAAGGCTGAAAAAGAACGCAACCTGAGGCAACAGGAAAGGATACGTGCCGAGCAAAAGGTAAATCAGCTGCTCAAGCAAAAACACCACATGGAAATCGACCTGATAAACCGGGAACTGGCAACCTCCTCGATCTTTATCTCACAAAAGAACAAGATCATCGGATTGATTAAAAAAGATATCAACCGGTTGCTTAAAACTGAAAAGCATATTACAAAGGTTGACATCGCAACGGTACTTAAAACCATCGATGAAAATATAAAATTTGACAACGACTGGTATCGCATCAAAGCGCATTTTGAAAAGATACATCCAGGCTTTTTCGACCGTCTCCGTGCGAAATTTCCTCAACTTACGCCCAATGACCATAAACTGTGTGCGTTGTTAAGGATGAACCTGAACACAAAGGAAATTTCTCATATTCTTAAGATTACCGCTCCAAGTACGGAAATTTCCCGTATCCGTTTACGAAAAAAACTGGAATTGCCTAAAGGGATCAACCTCACGCAGTTTATTTGCGAAGCATAACAAAAAACGCGGCCGATGCCGCGTTTTTTATTTTAGAGGTTTTCTGCTATTTCATCACTGATTTCCAGTGTGTGGAAAACGTTTTGAACATCATCGTCCTCCTCAATAATATCTACCAGTTTCAACACCTTCCTGGTTGCCTCAAGATCAAGGGAGACCGTAGTTTTCGGTATTCGCTGTAAGGAAGCGCTTTCGGGTTCAATCTTTAACTGTTCAAGTTTTTTTATCATGCTGCCAAAATCTTCCATGGCAGTCGTAACCGTAAAAATATCGTCCTCAAGGCTAATATCCTCAGCGCCGGCATCTATTAGTTCCATTTCAAAATCATCACGGTTTAGATCCCCTTTAGGCACAACAAATATGCCCTTACGGTCGAAAAGATAATTCAACATCCCGTTCTGCCCCAACTCCCCGCCATGCTTGTTGAAATATGCACGCACATTTGCAACAGTGCGTTGAAGGTTATCTGTTGTACATTCTACAAAAATAGCCACCCCGTGCGGACCCTTTCCCTCATAAGTGGTTTCATGCAGCATTGCTGCATCCTTATCCGATCCTTTGCTGATGGCCCGCTGAATGTTATCTTTGGGCATCGAAGCGCCCTTGGCATTGGCAATGGCAAGGCGCAACCGCGGGTTCCCGTCGGGATCAGGACCGCCCTCTTTCACTGCAATGGTGATATCTTTAATGATCTTTGAAAAAATCTTAGACCGTTTGGCATCCAATGCCCCTTTTTTTCGTTTAATGGTTGACCATTTATTGTGACCTGACATAAATTTATTGTTTTTTGAATAACAATGTAAAATTAATAAAAAAAGGTTCAGTTATTAAAAACGAATGGTAATTTTGGGGTCGCAAACTTACGAAAATCCCCTGCTCGCGTGTATCGTACCACCATTTTATTTCAATTTTTATTTATCGTGCTGTTTATTGCAGCCTTGCATTTGCTTACCGGTTGTGCCAACATGGTCTCCCCGACAGGGGGGCCAAAGGATGTTACACCGCCCAAAATAATCGCCTGCCAGCCCCCGGTTTCCTCAACATGGTTTAAAGGAAACACTTTCCGGATCGACTTTAACGAGTTTATAAACCTGAAAAACCCGGCCACCGAGGTGTATATTTCTCCCCCTTTGAAAACCCCGCTTGATCCGCATTTACGGGGTAAATCAATGATCGTGAAATTTGAAAACAAACTTGATACCAATACGACCTATTCGATAACTTTTGGAAATTCGATAACCGATCTTACTGAAGGAAATATATTAAAGGGATTTAATTATGTGTTTTCAACAGGCAGTTATGTTGATACGCTGTCACTGCAGGGAACACTGGTAAACGCCTTCGACCATAAACCTGAAAAGGATGTATATGTTGAATTGTATATCAACAACAACGACACACTCCCTTTTGACTCCCTTCCCATAAAGGTGGCTCCCTATTATATCACCAAAACCGATGAGAACGGAGGTTATCTCTTTAAAAATCTTCAGAATAAAAAGTTTAAGCTGTTTGCCCTTTCAGATCAGAACGGCGACCTGATCTATAACCAGCCGTCCGAAAAGATGGCATTCTACGACAGCCTGGTCTCCCCCTGGTACAGGGCAGTGCCCCGCATCGACACAGCCCGGAAAGACACGACCCTTGTTAAAAAGACGAAACCGGCTCGTCTCAGCGCCAGGCAAACTGCAGATCTCCGCATTGCCGATTCAATTCACAAAGCTGATTCAATCAAACAGGACCTGGCGCGTTACCCCTCCTACCCCCTGTTCCTCTTTGAAGAATCCGACTCCATTCAGCGCCTGCTTAAATCAACCTTTGTCAAAGAGGGCATGGCACTCTTCAAGTACCGCTTCCCTCTGCATGATATCCGTTTTGTACCCCTGAACTTTGACTCTGTTGCACCTTGGTGTCTTGAAGAGTTCTCCAGGCAACGCGATTCGGTCACCCTCTGGATCACACGTCCCAAAACCGATTCGCTGGTGCTTAAGGTAGTTACCTCGCAAAAGGCTGCGGATACGGTCACCCTTGTTTTGCAAAAGAAGGAACTTACCAAGAGAGCAGCAAAAAAGGCTATTGCAGAGCAGCTAAGCGTCAATGTCCCCGCGAAATCGGCCGGGTTGAACCACTTCAAAAACAAACTCCTGCTGACATTCTCCTATCCCATCACCCGTTGGAATTTTTCAAAGGTTCTCCTGGTCGAAAACAAGGACACTGTTCATCCTGCCCTTGAATTTACCGACAGTCTCAGGCGGACCATCATGGTAAAACACAAGTGGAAGGAGGACGAAACCTATAAAATAATCATTCCCGACTCCCTCTTTTTCGGAATCACAAACCTCAGCCATGACTCGATCCTTATCAGTTTCAAAACCAGGGCAGAACGTGAATTCGGCAACCTGATCGTTGCAATGAACATGGACAACCGGCCGGGCCAGTACATTGTGCAGCTTATGAATGAAAAGGAGACCGCGGTTTACGAGGAACAGGTGGTGACAAAATCAGGAAAAATCCGTTTTGACTTCATGCCTCCCGGGAAATACAAGGTAAAAGCTATTCACGACCGCAACCGCAACGGACACTGGGATACGGGCAGTTATAAAAAGAACATGCAGCCCGAGGAGGTGATTTACCTCCCGAAAATAATTGAAATAAGGGCAAACTGGGATGTGGAGGAGGAATGGAACTAGTGTGTTGAACACTGGTTGATGCAATCGATCACATTCGAAAGTTCGTTAATTTTCAACGAATAATAGATCATCTTACCGTCTCGTTTTGATTCAAGCAATCCCTTGTTTTTCAATATATTAAGATGATGGGAGGCAGATGCCTGTTCAAGATTCAGCCGTTCATAGATCTCAGTTACGGTAAGTTTTTTGTTCGCGGAAAGCAGGTCAATAATGGCAATGCGCATGGGATGAGCCATTGCACGTAATTTGCTGGCCGCCAGTTCAAGTTTTTGCAGATCGAGACCGTTTTGTTTCTTCATAGCGTGGTAAATGGTAGTTTCAACAGCAAAATTATACAATATATCGTAACGATATATATAAATACATGAGTTTATTTAACAAAGAGGTCGGTGAAGGCGAAGCAGGTACCGTCAAACAATCCCTTATCACTGAGCTTAAGATTCGGAATGACCAGCAGGGCCATGAATGATAAGGTCATATAGGGGGCCTCCAGGGTGCTTCCCATGCTCCTGGCCTGTTTATCCATCTGCTCATAAAGACTTGCCACCTCAATGCCGTTGCTGCCCGACATGATCCCTGCAAAGGGCAATGGCAGCAGAAGCTTCTCATCGCCATCCACGAGCGAAATGCCTCCCTTTGCAGAGATAACCAGGTTGATGGCTTCAGCTATGGATTCATCATCGGCGCCAATGGCTACGATGTTATGACTGTCGTGCGCCACGCAGGAGGCCAGGGCACCTCTCTTTATTCCGAAATTGTTAATAAACCCCACAGCGGCCGGCGATTCATAATAACGATTTTTCACAACAAGTTTAAGAATGTCATTTCCTGTATCGCTGACAACCTGGTTGTTTTGTATAAAGGGAGCGGCAAGGATGAGTCCGGTGATGAGCTGCCCCTCGAACGCCTGCAAGACACGCATGAGATCTCCTTCCGGTACAACCCGGATATCCGTGTTCCGGACCGTGCCGATATTAAAATTGTTGCAGGGAATGGCCGAAACATGCGGGATCAGGGTTTTACCCTCTTCAGCGGCCATCACCCCGTCGATATAAGTTGCAACTACTTTAAATTCATCCAGGTTGTTTACCAGGATAAAATCTGCCGTATCCCCTGGCTGTAACAAACCGATATCCAGGCTATAGTGTTTTACCGGGTTAAGGGTACAGCTGCGAAGTATGTTGAAAAAATCAAGTCCTTTGGCAATAGCGCGTTTTATAAGAATGTTTATATGCCCGGCGGCCAGATCGTCAGGATGCTTGTCGTCGGAACACAGCATGACATGATCGGGAAACTCGTCAATCAGCGGGTAAAGTGTTTCAAAATTCCTGGCAGCACTGCCTTCCCTGATGAGGATTTTCATACCGAAGCCGATCTTTTCATGAGCCTCTTCTATTGTAAAGCACTCATGATCGGTAGAAATTCCGGCAGCAATATATTTCCCGGCATTCTCCCCTGTAACTCCGGGAGCATGGCCGTCGACGGGTTTGCCCGCTTTTTTTGCAGCAGCAATCTTAGCCATCACAACCGGGTCATTATACAAAACACCTGGAAAGTTCATCATTTCCGAGAGATATTTAATTTCCGGCATTTGCAACAACGCTTCTACCTCCTCAATGCCGAGTTCAGCTCCCGCAGTCTCGAAGGGGGTTGCGGGGACACAGGAGGGTGCACCGAAATTAAATTTGAAAGGAACACTATTCCCGTTTTCAATCATGAATTTAACGCCGGAAACCCCTAGCACGTTGGCAATTTCGTGCGGATCCGAAACAGTGCCCACCGTGCCGTGAACCACGGCCAGCCTGGCAAATTCAGAGGGAATCAGCATCGAGCTCTCCACGTGGATGTGCGCATCAATAAGTCCCGGGAGGATGAATATATCCTCTGTTACCGGCTCCTCC
>JBAXFZ010000251.1:0-6516 GCA_037139685.1 Bacteroidota bacterium | reverse complement strand
ATTCTCGAAGATTATTTCGCTGCCGGACAAACCTTTATTAACAATTACAGGATTTATGACTATTCATTGGATAGCCAGGCAACCTATTATGCTTCAAACATCACTATTATCGACGGGTTCCTGCATTTTGACTTTAATTATCCTGAAGGGATCATCCGGGATATGATTCTCGGCGTTTCGGGGAACTTCAACCTTGAGAATGCCGTGGCGGCCCTGGCAGTAGGGAACCTGCTGAAAATAACCCCCGAAAAGCTGAGGGAGGCTTTTCTCTCATACGAGGGTGTGCACCGCAGGTTTGAGTTTCGCATACGTCGCAAAGGCCTTGTTTACATTGATGATTATGCGCATCATCCCGAAGAGCTCAAGGCATGCATCGGAGCGGCACGTGACCTTTATCCCGGGAAAAAGATCACGGGAATCTTCCAGCCGCATCTTTTTTCGCGGACACGCGACCTGGCTGATGATTTCGCCAGGAGCCTGGAAATGCTTGATGAACTCCTGCTTCTCGACATCTACCCGGCCCGGGAATTGCCTATTGAAGGGGTCACCTCGCAGCTGCTGCTTGACCGGGTTAACCTTACGCATAAAAAACTCATTCAAAAGAATATGATTCAAGGTGAAATAACAGCCAACCGGCCGGAAATCCTGCTCACCATGGGTGCAGGCGATATCGACCAGCTGGTTGGGCCCATCACCGAAACCTTGACGGCACTTAAGAACTAGATGAAGAAATTTTTAAAAATACTGCAGATAGTTGTTTGGATACTCCTGGTGGCAGGAGCAGGTGTTGTCGTGGGTTTTGTCGAGGTAGCCCATTATAACCAGCCTTGTGCCAGGGTGGTCGTCCAGATTGATTACGGGGCAGCCGATATCCTGATTACCAAAAAGGAGGTAGATTCCCTGGTCGTGAGGGCAGCCGGGATGGTTAAGGGCAAGCCGCTCGGGTATATCAACACCTCGGCCATTGAACGGGCGATCAGGAAACAATCGTATGTTTCGGAGGTAAAGGTGTATGAAACCAATGAGGGGGCACTCTTCATCCAGGTGCGCCAGCGGGAGCCCATGCTGCGCGTCATCAACAGGAAATATGAAAGCTTTTACCTAGATGAATCGGGAACCCTGCTCCCGACAAGTCCGAATTTCTCTGCCCGGGTTCTGGTCGCTACCGGGGTCATCGATTATTCATATATGAAGAATCCAAACTACAGGATCAATATTCTCGCCCTGTCGGATTCGGTTTACTATGATTCCCTGATGACCAACCTCTACAAACTTACCATGTACATTACCCATGATAAATTCCTGAAGGCCCAGATCGACCAGGTTTACGTGAATGAGAGCGGTGAATTTGAACTCATCCCCCGTGTCGGAAATCATGTGATCCTGCTTGGCAAAGCCGTCGACCTGGATGACAAATTCAGGAAACTCTATGCATTTTATAAACTTGGTCTCAATAAAATCGGTTGGAATAAATACAATATCATCAATATAAAATACAAGAATCAAGTAGTCTGTTCTAAAATATAAACAAGCATGAAAAACGAAGGCATCATTGTCGGTCTCGACATCGGAACAACGAAGATTGCGGTCATAGTAGGCCGTAAAAACGAACATGGAAAAATTGAGATCCTGGGTTATGGCAAAGTACCTTCCATCGGGGTAAAACGGGGAGTAGTAGCCAACATCGACAACACGGTCCAGTCCATCAAGGATGCAGTTGCCGAGGCGGCGGCCAAATCGGGAGTGAACATCAAATATGTGAATGTGGGCATAGCCGGGCAGCACATCAAGAGCATGCAGCACCGTGGCAGCATGATCCGTGAAGACAGTGAAGTGGAGATCAGCCAGGCTGACATTGAGAAACTGTGCAACAGCATGTACAACCTCAACATGAACCCCGGGGAGGAGATCCTGGATGTGATCCCCCAGGAATTCAGTATTGACGGGGAACACGGCATTACAATGCCCAAAGGCGGCATAGGAAGCAACCTCGAAGCCAACTTCCACATTATTATTGGCCAGACAGCCGCTGCCAAAAACATCTACCGGTGTGTGCGCAAAGCGGGACTTGAAGTTGTGGAGCTGATCCTGGAACCTATCGCCTCCGCCGAGGCTGTTTTATGCGAGGATGAAAAAGAGGCAGGAGTTGTGCTTGTTGATATCGGGGGGGGCACCTCGGATATTGCCATTTTTCATGGCGGGATCATCCGTCATACCGCCGTTATCCCTCTGGGGGGAGAAATCATTACCGAAGATATCAGGGAGGGCTGCTCGATCATCAAGAAACATGCAGAACAGCTGAAGGTGAAATTCGGCTCAGCCATGGCCCGTGAAAACAGGGAGGAGGAGATTGTTTCAATCCCCGGGACCCGCGGCAAACCGGCAAAAGAGATCAGCCTTAAAAACCTGGCCTCGATCATCCAGGCCCGGATGGAGGAGATCATTGAACATATTTACTTCGAGATTAAAAACTCAGGGTATGAGAAGAAACTGATCGAAGGCATCGTGCTGACAGGCGGCGGGGCCCATCTGAAACATGTGGCCCAGCTCACCGAGTTTATAACCGGGCTCGATACACGCATTGGCTACCCCAATGAACACCTAGCAAGCGACGTCCCCCCCGAAATGGCCAGCCCCATGTATGCAACTGGGATCGGACTCGTAATCGAAGGGATCGGACGTTACCAGAAGGATGTTGAGAACAAACCTGTCGAAATGGTAAAACCCGGGGTGCCCGTGGCGGAGATAACCCCGACCGAAAAGGCAAACAGGCGTCTCCTTGACACCTTTCTCAATAAAATCAGGAATATTTTCGAAGAGGATGTCCAGTAATCAAACTATTAACAATCATGCGTTAATAACTAATTAAATAACAGAACTTTTCTATACCCATATTTTATAATTTTAACCCTTAAAATACATGATCATGGTCGATATGTTAAAATTTGACTTGCCAAAAAACCAGTCCTCAATTATTAAAGTCATCGGTGTGGGCGGTGGCGGCAGCAATGCTGTGAACCATATGTACCATCAGGGCATCAAGGGTGTTGATTTCATCATCTGCAACACCGATGAACAAGCCATGATCATGAGCCCGGTACCAACGAAAATCCAGCTGGGTGTCAACCTCACCGGCGGACTTGGAGCCGGTGCCGCACCCACTGTCGGGCGTAATGCTGCACTTGAAAATTCCGACGACATCAGGGCCGTACTTGAAAAGGGGACCAAAATGCTTTTTATCACGGCCGGTTTGGGCGGTGGTACAGGCACCGGGGCGGCACCCGTCATTGCCCAGATATCCCGCGAACTGGGAATTCTCACGGTTGGCATTGTCACAATTCCTTTTTCATTTGAAGGCCGCAAACGCCGTCAGTCAGCCGAAGACGGTATCCGCCAGCTGAAGCAGAACGTGGATGCCCTGCTGATCATCAGCAACGATAAACTCAGGCAGCTTTGCGGCGATCTGCCTCTCTCGGAGGCCTTCACCCGGGCCGACAACGTACTTACCACTGCAGCCAAAGGGATTGCCGAAATCATCACCGTTGTCGGCTACATCAATGTTGATTTCGAGGATGTCAAGACAGTGATGAAAGACAGTGGCGTGGCCATCATGGGCACTGGTATTGCAAACGGTCCGAACAGGGCCCAGATGGCAGTTGAAGAGGCACTCAATTCTCCCCTGCTCGATAACAATGATATCACCGGGGCGGGAAACCTGCTTCTCTACATCTCCTCCGGCAAGAATGAGATCACAATGGACGAAGTCACTGAAATTACCGACTACATCCAGGAAAAGACAAAATCGACAGGAGATGTCATCTGGGGTAACGGGTTTGACGAAACCCTCGATGATAAAATCAGCGTAACCATTATTGCCACAGGGTTTGACGAAGACCACAAACAAAAAGATCCTTCGAAACCGGTTGATGTGACCGTGCACAACCTTTATTCCGATTCACCCAGGCCGCAGGTCGAACAACGGGTGATCTTTCCGCACACCGAGCCTGCTGAACACATTGACCAGACCATCACAAAACACATCTTCACCCCAAGTCCCGAGCCTGTCGCATACGAAATTGTGCCGGCCACTGAATCGGCAGAACCCATGCGCATCATAGAATTCTCGGTTGAAAAACCGGAACCCGACTCCCAGACCGAATCCACCCAAACCCTTATCGAGGATCTGCAACCGGTTGAAAACCTTGAAGAGCCCGTTTTTGAAATGCATTTCAAGCCGGTTCCTGCAACTCCACCCCAACAGCCATCAGAATCCGAACCCTATGATTTCCAGACAAAAAAAGCGGACGACAGGATCTACAAGTTAAGGCACCTGAGTGAAAAATTAAAATCGCACCAGCCGATCGAAAACAACCTTTATGAAATAGAAAATGTTCCTGCCTACAAGCGGAGGAACGTTGAGCTGAACGATGTTACTCCTTCATCAGAATCACAACGGTCAAAGTACAACCTTACCGACAATGCCGACAGCCCGCTCGAATCGACCGGCGGCAACACATACCTGAACCAAATTGTTGACTAGATGAGCCTTGAACTGAAGATCAACGAGGATATCAAAACGGCCATGCTGGCACGGAATGCCGAGAAACTTGAAGCACTCAGGGCCATAAAGGCTGCACTCCTGCTTGAGAAAGCCAAAGATGGCAATCCGGGCGAAGTGGATGATGCCACAGAGATCAAGATCCTGCAGAAACTTGTCAAACAGCGCCGCGAATCAGCCGACATTTACGGCAACGCCAACAGGCAGGATCTTGCCCAAAAAGAGCTCTTCGATGCCTCAATCATCGAGACATACTTGCCCCGGCAGCTTTCTGAAGCTCAGGTAACCGACATCATAAGGAAAATTGTCTCTGAGACCGGCGCAACCTCCGTGAAGGATATGGGCAAGGTCATGGGCGCAGCCTCTAAAGAACTGGCGGGTAAAGCCGATAATAAAATGATCTCGGCCATCGTCAAAACCCTGCTGGGGATATAGCCTGAATCAGCATTTAACAAGCTGCAGCCTGAACATCCAGGCTACCTTACCCCTTTTCCCTGATTTTCAAATTCCTGTGCTGCTATTTCAGCCTGTTTAAAATAACTTTTTCCATCAAACCGTATGGGAGCATTGCCGCAAATTTAAGCTGCAGCATATTGTTTATTTTGTAGACTGCACGGGGTTTTGCAATTTGTGAAACCT
Source organism: Bacteroidota bacterium (assembly GCA_037139685.1). GTDB lineage: Bacteria > Bacteroidota > Bacteroidia > Bacteroidales > FEN-979 > CAIVAT01. The sequence continues at coordinate 1,319 of JBAXFZ010000251.1, read as the reverse complement.
GCCAGATGAATTCCGCCGCTTTTTCAGGCTGCAGCTTTCTCCCTATTTCACCTGAGGCAGTGGATGCAAACCTGGCAAACGGTCCGGCCAGCTTCCAGTTGCCGGAGGCAACATCAATGTTTGAAACTGTTCCAAGTAACCGCGTATTAATGGCACCCGGGCGAACAATCACAACATCGACACCCCTGAATTTCAGCTCGATCCTCAACGCTTTGGCATAGGCTTCAACGAGCCTCTTTGTCATGGGATAGGGCATAAACGGCAATGTGAGACGGAGGCTTTCGCTGCTGATGTGAATGATTCTCCCTCCCGGGGTCCTTACCAACGGTAAAAACACCTGGTTCACCCTGTAACCGCCAAAAACGTTCACCTCGAACATATGCCTGAACTGGCTTACCGGGGCCTCAGAAAGAGGGAAATAGCCATCAAGCCCGGCATTGTTTATTATGAGATCAATGACCGTTTTATCCTTTGCCAGTTTTTCAAACACGCGGGTTACCGACTCATCAGAGGTGACATCCATATGAAAAACCCTGGTAAGGTTGTTTTCACACAAACCGGCCATCTGCAAGTCATCGCTGTCGGTAGCAATTACCGTCCAGTTCCTTGCAAGGAAGGTCTCGGTAAGGGCACGCCCTACCCCCCTTGCAGCACCAGTAATGAGGACAACCTTGTTCATTTGCCGTATCGTTTCTCCTTGTAATCGGAAATCATTTTTGAAATCAGGCAGGTCAAACCCCACAGAGGTTTCAATATGCCAAAACCCGTCCGCACATCGGCATACCAGCGCTCACCCCTGAGTACCTTGCCGAAAGCCTGCCATCCACGGTCGCTGTCGCGAACAAACCTGTGGATTGTATTCGGGACAGTGTTAAAGAGGAATTTTATCCTGTTGGCTTCGAGCAACTCTGTCATAAGTTCATCATTCACCGATTCTGAATAGGATTCCATGGAGGGATCTGCCGATTCAAGGTAACTGCAGCAGGCTTCGGCTGCCAGTTTGCCGCTTCGTACAGCATAGTAGATACCTTCGCCTGTCATCGGGTCGGTGAGACCCCCTGCATCTCCTGCAACCACCATACGCCCGTTATGGAAACTGCTCTTTTTCACGCGGACAGGGATGGGCCACGATTTAAGCGACATTGTCTCCAGTATCCGGATCCCGGTATCCGGGTCCCGGCTTTCCTGCCCCGGTATCCATGAACCGGCAGCCAGGTATTCAAGAAAATCATTGTACAACTGACGGTGAAAAGAAGTATGAAAAGCCATAATGAAGTTGTAAGGGTTTGATAATCCAAACTTGTACGTAATTGAACGCT
>JBAXFZ010000250.1:0-6542 GCA_037139685.1 Bacteroidota bacterium | reverse complement strand
ATTAAGGTTTGTTTTTACACCTTAACTCGCTGTCCTAATTTTGGGGAGTATTATACACCTTGGCGTTCAGGTCGGCAAGTGCCAGGGTGATGGTGGCATAGTCGGCCCCGGTTGCGCCGATGGTCTTCGAACCGCAGATGGTTCCCAGCAGCTGGTATGTTGATGGAGAGGCGGGTCCTGCCGAAGCAAGCGGGGGGTTGGCGGTCACCGTTGCCCCTGTGGGGTATGAACCCACGTTGGTGGCGGGAGCCTGGTCCTGGGCCACCACGAAGTAGGAAACCACGTCTGGTGTGGCGGCGCCGGCGCCGAAGGTATAGGTGTAAACATTGCCTACAATGGAGGTGGGGGCTACAGGCCCGGTATAGGCGGCGGAATTTATTTTCCAGTAAAGGACCGGCTGGTTGGCGCCGGTTCCGACAAGGGAGGGGTCGGTAATGGTGACGGAAAGTGTCCGGTCGCCGGTGGTTGCCGTATTGGGAAGCGGGGTGTAGGAGATCGCGGGTGGCGAAAGATCAAGAGGACTGAAGGTGCCCTCATCGGCTCCGACATCGGGGGTGGTGACATTTCTTACATTGCCGTCAAAATCGTCGGTGATGCCCGTAACCGGGGTTCCGCCGCTTTCGACCTGGGTTGCAATGGACGGGTTGATATGGAGGAAGGAGGCTGAAGAACCGGTGGTGCTGGCAAAGGGCGGGTTTTCTGTAAATGATGCGGCGTCGCGCGTGGGGCCAACGGCGGTTTTATAGGCGGCGATGGTCTGGTAGGAGTTGGTGCCGTCGTACATGATCAGGTTGTAGGTTCCCGGTGTGCCTGCATAAAACAGGTTGTTGTTTGAGGTGCTGGCATAGGATGTAAGGATGTTGCTCGAACGGCGGTAGGCGGTGACAAAACCTGTTGCAGCGATGGGAGTGGAGGTGTTGACCATGATATTGTCGCGCATGTCAACAGTAGTTGTAGCTGATGCATAGATACAGGTAGTTCCGAAAAGTGTGCCCGAACTGCTTGCATTGAGGTAGATGGTGTTGAAATCGAGATTCGCGTTGGTACCGCCGCTGACATAGATGCCGGCCAGCGGGAGAGCTGCACTCACGGCGGTTAACCGCAGGTCGCCGATCAGGTTGTTGTAAATATTGTTTGTTGTGCCGCCAACAACATTGATCCCATACAGGATGCCTCCTGTTGATGTCATGCTGAGGTCGTAGATCTTGTTTTTATATACGTTCATGGTGGTTACCGAGGAGCCCGGGAGCTGGATGCCGTAAATACTGCCGGCTGAACCGCCGGTGGAGGTGAGAGTATAGATTGTGTTCCCGCTCAGGTTGGCGGTGGTGGCATAACCAACATAAAGTCCTGTAATGCTTGACCCGGCAGCACCGGAGATATCATGGATTATGTTGTTCTGGAAATTTTTGGTGCCGGTGGCTGTTCCCTGTGAAATCCCCCTGATGGTAGTGGCTGTGGCTGCAGTTGAACTGATATTGTATACTATATTGGAAGATACGGTTTCTGTGGCTGAGGAAGCAGCACTGTATATCCCGTAGATGGAACCGGCACCATTGCGGGTGAAGCCAGATACCGTATTCCCGGTAATGTTAATAATCGAAGCACTGCCCCATGAAATACCGATAAAATTGCCCGTGGTTGTAATCAGGGTTACATTCCTGATAATGTTGTTTGTGATGTTGATGGTATTGGTGCTGACCCCGGTAGTGTTTACGATGCCGGTAAAGGTTCCTGTGCTGGAGGTGCAGGAGATATCGGAAATGGTGTCGTTGCTGATGCTGCAGGCCTGGGCGGCCGTGATAAGGGCGCTGAGATAGATTCCCTGGAAGGAGCCTGTGCTGGTAAGGGTAAATGTCCCGGTGCCCGTACCGTTTGCATAACCGATCTTGTTCCCGGTGATCTGGACATTGTTCCCGTAAGTTGAGTTCGCGAAATAGATGCCGCTCATGGTGCCGGTGATGGCCCGGGAGCCGGTCTGGTAAATCTTGTTGTTGGTGACATTCAGGTCGGTGGTTCCTGTCAGGGCATAAACACCTGCGCAGCCGGCGGCTAAAAAGAAGTCATAAATCTGGCAGTTGTTGATGGTTATGTTGCTGTTGGCAATGGCCGAGCTGGTGGTGCTGCCGTTGATATAGATCGCTTTGGAAGGATAATTGGTTCCTGCAGGGCCGATTGAACACTTTGAGATTGTGTTGTTATCATTGCCGGTTGTGGTTCCCGTGCTGAAAAAAATATTACCTCCATTGGTTGCAAGCGTTCCTGAAAATGACCCCAGTATCGTACAATTGGTGATGGTGTTGTTGGTGGCGTCGGCAATAAACCTGATCGTGCAGGTATTGGAAGTGGTCCCGGAGTTTGTGTTTGAAATGGTCAGCGAGTTGCCGCTGGTGTTCAACCCGTCGATGGTGACATTGTCGGCCCCGTTCAGGTCGATTATCGGTTTCGCTGAAATGGTACCTGATATGGTCCTGGCACCGCTTGGGTTAATGGTAAGTGTGGTCCAGGCACCGGCATTCAGGGCGGTCGCCCCCGTTTCGGTGGTAACATCGGCTGTGATGGTGATGAGGATGGCTGCGCCGGTTTGTGTGCCTCCGTTGATGGCAGCGAATGCGCCCCCGGCAAGGGTAAGCGATGTATAGGTTCCGTTGCCGACCAGGGCACCGGATACCGTGACCTGTGCGAATGATGTTGCAGTAACCAGGAACATCATACTGACAAATAGTAATAGTTTTTTCATATGGTTTTTGGTTTAGGATTTCCTTTTAAACACCCTGAAAACGGGGGATATATATTTTTTTGCAAGATAAAAAAAAAAAACCTTGGTTGTCCCGTGAACCGGGCGATGCATGTATGAATTCAGGAATCCATACGGTGAAAACATGTAAGTTGTACAAATTCATGCAATTATAGTTGTGTTGTTTTGCTGAAATTAGCAGAATTATCAACAAAATTGTGTAAAATCAGTGGGTTTTTTTATATTTGACACAGGTTTGGCACCCTGATCAGGCCGCTTTTTAGGCGGTCATCAGCCAAAACAGTAAAAAAATTGTTCAAAATGGGCGAGTTGGAAAACACCATCATTATCCTGCAGGTTTACCAGTCTGTTCAGTTCGCCATTGTCTTCTTTGCCATGTATATTTACCATGGCAATTATTCCAAGAAGTTCCTCGGGTGGTTTATGGTGCTGGCCGCGGTATTTGCCCTTTCAAAAGCCACCGGTTCACAGTCCTCCTATCACATGTTCCGGTATCTTTTCCCACCGGGGGTGGCCATGCTGCTTGCACTTTTCCCCCTTTTTTATTTCTACATCAAGTCGCTCATCATACCGGGTTACAGGTTTCGATCAAAAGAGATGATCCATTTGCTGCCTGCCGCCATCCTTTTTATTTTGCCGGTGCCCCTCTTTTTTCTCCGCGGCGGCTCGCTGGCGCAATTATCGGTTTCAGCAACGGGACCGCCCGACTATTCCTGGCCGGACGTGATCCGGCACGCCTATGACATAGGAGTATACGGCTATTTCAGCTGGCAGATGGTGACCTATTCAACCAGGTTCGCCAACCTCTTCCGGCTGCATAAGTCAAACATCGAAAGGTCCTTTTCATATACCAGCCATATCCAGCTCTACTGGGTTTTCACCCTGACGATGCTCTTCTTCCTGTTTTTAATCATGGTGGGGGTGAGCCAGTTTATCGGCCTGGGCAGGTACAGCCTGTTCCATAACCTGATCAACCTCACGGAGCTGTTGATCATCCTCTGTTTTTCGCTCTTTGCGCTTCTTCAGCAGGATATCTACCCGCACCCCGGGAACTCCGGCAGTGAACTGGCTGCAACGCGGGAAGTGGCATCGCTGCCCGAAGACAGCATCGAATCAGGGAATGCTGCCGGCCCGGCCGAACCGCTGGCTGAATGCTTTGACAGTGCCGCACTGGCTGAATCCTGCGATGAGGAGGACGGCAGTGGTGTTAAAAAGTATGCAAATTCGGGACTGACGGCTCAGCAGAAAAAGGTGCTGGGTAAAAAGCTTGACCAGCTTATGAAGGAGAAATTCTTTCTCAACACAAAGCTGACCATCGACGATGTGGCCGGGAAGCTGGGTACCAATTCGAAGTACCTTTCGCAGATGATCAACGAATCACACCGGAAGAACTTCTACACCTATATCAACACCTTCAGGGTTGAGGAGGCCCAGCGGCTGCTAAACGATCCCGGTCACCAGAAATATTCCATCCAGGGCATCGCCCGCCTTGCCGGGTTTTCTTCCAAATCATCGTTCAACGAAGCCTTCCGCAGGATCGCCGGGATGACCCCAAGCGAGTACATAGAAAGAAAATAGCGAAATGGCGAAATGCGGAGCAATCACCAACACCCGGCAGAAATAAACAGGATTGTAATTCATTGGCAAAACAGGCATTGTATGCATTGATTGCATTGCATGCATTCTTTTCATTGCATGCATTTTTTTTGTACTTTTGCTTCTCCTAAGGGGGACGTTAGCTCAGCCGGTTCAGAGCGCATGCTTCACACGCATGAGGTCACTGGTTCGAATCCAGTACGTCCCACCAGTGAAATCAAGGCTTTCGGAATCTCCGGAGGCCTTTTTTTCTTAAACCTGTTATCCTTGTGCAGCGAGCAAGATTCTACCAGCAACCGCAAACTTTTTTCCCGGCCTGCTTATAATTGTCATCTTTGAATCCAATATACGAGTCTTTCAACCCGATCCCGCCATCGTCTTTATACCAGCCCGCCTGGTACCTGCCGCCCCCGGTATTGAAATAGATCACCGATTCAAAGGTGTATTTTGATGGCGCCGTACAACGGATTTTATAACCTTCAGCCTTTTTTTCATATCCGTCGGTGTAGGTTACCCTGGTTTTTTCGATCAGCTGAAAGCAATCACTTAGGCTGATCTCATTTCTGCCGGCGGTTCTTTCCTCTTCTGAGAAGTTTCTGAGAATACCACCGTTTTGATACAGGACATGGTCTTTTCTTGTCCGGCCTGCTAATAGACCCGTTCTTTCTTCCAGAAAATATCCATCCCCTTCTGCTTTTCCGTTAACGAAGTTTGCATCAATCGAGCAATAATATCGGGTGTAGGCTGTCCACAAACCATCCGTACGTGTTTTATAATAATATTTTTTTTCACCTTGTCCGTTGTATTGGTCATTTGACCAATATCCCAGGTAGGAGATATTTGCTTCGTATTTATCTTCAATGGGACCAATGTTTTTCCAGTAAAACTCGCCATATCCCTCCCGCTTTCCACTTCTCGTTTCTCCAATGTAATAACCCTCCGGGTATTCTGTAACGGACCATCCGCTTTTCGCACGAGCCTTGATTTTAGCTTCAGAAACGGCCTTGTTATATTGTTCTTCATAGCTTGCCAGCAGTGCTTTGCTTTCGTTCCGGACCCGTGTTTTTTCCTGTTCAATTTTCAATTCTTTTTCTCCCTTCTCATAATCAGCCTTTCTTCGGAAATAATCATCAACTTCTGCTTTTTTCCTGAATTTAAAACCGGTTACCTCCACTACTGTTCCATAATAATTGTTATGTGCTTCTACGATTTCGCAGTAGTAGTTGTTCTCCAGCATGTATTTGAGCAACAATTCCTTTTCAACGATCAGGTTGCACTTCCCGTCAGGTTTTGGCGTACGTGTTGTTTTTATGGGCAAATACCCGGTATTATCCGGTTTCATAACCTTATTATGCTGATAGTTATAAAGATATTCCTGTCCTGGCCGGTAATTAACTTCCAGGGGAGTGGAATTTGCCTCCACATAGGCAAGAAAATTATCCATCTGAAGGGCAAACCGGCTCTTCTTAACAGGTTTAGCAACAGCATTCATTTTTTGATTTTGCTGCAGAAGAATTTTTTGTTCGTCTTTCCCCAGTGCACTCTGGTTTTTCACCCGGAAGGTAAAGTTCAGAATTTTTCTGTGTGCCCAATCGAAATAATAACTATTGCCACATTCCTGATGCGCAATGAGTTCGTATTTGTCGCTGTTTTCCTCAAAAAACAGCAAAACGTCAGCATTTGGCAATTGTGCATGTTCACAATCGGCGTAACCATATGTATATGTATTTGAAGCAGAACCCGTTTTTAATGCATGTTTGATCTGTCGTTCAACGTTTCCCGGCCCGCCAATATACTTTTGAGAGAAAACGGAACATCCGTAAATAAAAAAACAGACCAATACAATAAACAATTTTTTCATGAAACAGGTTCTATGTGAATAGGTGAGATTAATAAATTAGCTTCTCCATACCCCGTTACCATGACCAAAAGTGAAAATTAAGTGGACCATGACCCGGCAGGCAGGAATAACCTGGCTTGATCAACCCAAAGTCGGGCAATAACCAAAATTGCAGAGAGAATGGATTAGGTTCACCCGTTTGGCCGTAATACAAAATCAACGAGGAATAATAAGGAATCAGTTGCAAGATTTTCAAATCAAAGTCAGGATGACGGTTTCGTGTAAAGTATTAACCTGATCAATTCAATAAAGGTATAAAATTTTTGTCTAATGCCTGATTTTCTTAAC
>JBAXFZ010000249.1:0-6550 GCA_037139685.1 Bacteroidota bacterium | reverse complement strand
AGGATAAAGAGTGCCGTTACGCTTAAAAAATAGATCAGGTCGCGGCTGTCGATCACCCCGCGGCTCATGGAGGAATAATGGGCATTGAGCCCCAGCGACTCGATGATCAGGCCGGTTTTTCCCGAAAGAATGAAATTATAGATGAACTCAAATCCCATGTAAAGGAAAAAACAGATGAATACTGCAAGGATAAAGGAAACTATCTGGTTGTCGGTAAGGGATGATGCAAAGATGCCGACGGCAACAAAACTTGCGCCAAGAAAAAGCAGTCCAAGGTAAGAACCCCAGATGCTCCCGGAGTCGAGATTCCCTGTAGGAAGCCCGAGCATGTAAACGGAAACATAGTACACAAGCGTCGGAATAAGAGAAATGATGACCAGGGCGACGCCGGCGAAATACTTGGCCATGATGACCTGGAGGTCGGTAAGCGGCTGAGTCATCAGCAGCTCCAGTGTACCGCTTTTCTTTTCATCTGCAAATGATCTCATGGTGATGGCAGGGATCAGGAAAAGGAATACAAAGGGGGCGAGAATGAACAACCCGTCCAGTCCGGCAAATCCGAAATCAAGCACATTGAATTCAAGCGGGAAAACCCACAGGAAAAGCCCGGTCATTAAAAGGAAAACGACCATGACGATGTATCCGATGAGTGAGTTCAGGAAACCGTTGATCTCTTTCTTAAAAAGGGTGAACATGTGCACATGGATTAAAGGCGTGCAAAAGTACTAATTTTCAGCCACGAAATTGCATGAGGGGCGAAGATTTTAAGGCGTTTGCCGGGAAATGTAGACAGAATAATCGACGAGCTTCGGTTCGTAGGTTTCTTTCAGCAAATGGGAGGATATCAGGAAATCGGCGGTGGACCGGTTGCAGGCTGTAGGGATATTATAAACCACGGTAATCCGCAACAGGGCCTTTACATCCACATCGTGGGGCTGGGGTTGCATCGGATCCCAGAAAAAGATCAGCAGGTCGATCATCCCTTCCGAAATCAGCGCTCCCAGCTGCTGGTCGCCACCCAGGGGGCCCGATTTCAGCTTAACGATGTCAAACGTGATCTTTTCATCCTCTTCCAGCTTGTTCAGAAGGGTCTCCTCTACAAGTTTCCCGGTGGTTCCGGTACAGATCAGGTGATGGCCCAGGAGGGTTTTATAGTTATACTCGACCCATTCCACAAGATCCTTCTTGCGGTTGTCGTGGGCCACCAGTGCAATATGTTTTGACTTTTCCATAATTTTTTTTGTTATTCCAACTCGACGAGTACCAGCTGGTCCATCTTCAGACCAAGCAAACTGCTTGCTTTGCTCTGGCAGATGGCAATTTCAAGGTAACCGCTGGCTGAGAAGAGAGCAAGCATTTCTCCCGGGTTTACATCTTTGTATGACTTGCTGATCGTGGTGATGCGGTAATTCGGCGAGCGGAAGGTGATGGCAAATCTGCGATTCTTTACTGTTGAATTGAAGAGTTTTTCGGTAATGTTTACAAAAACATTCTCGTAATTGTCGATATAAATTACCTTTCCCTTTATCAGGTCGTCCTGGATCACCGGCTGGAAGGCCATCTTCTGAACCAGGTTCGCCTTTGGATGGCCGAGGGATTCGATCGGTTTTCCTGAAGCAATGTGGCATGCAACCTTTACGAAAACATCGCGCGACGGGAAGGTGAAATAATCGGAATCCTGGATAATATCCAGCTCAATGATCTTTGACGGCTTGTCATCGAACAGCAGTGAGAAAATCCCGTTGTCCGCCCCGATAAAATAGTGGCCATGATGATAAACCAGCGTATGCGGTGTGTCGGTGGCCGCTTCTGAATTAATGGCGAGAATGTGAACGGTTCCTTCAGGGAAATTGCCATAGATATTGCGGATGATGAATGCAGCCTGGTTCATGTCGAAGGCCGGAATCTGGTGCGAAATATCCACAATCCGGGCCTCCGGCAGCAGCCGAAGGATAGCGCCTTTAACCGAACCGATATAGTGATCTTTAAGTCCCCAGTCGCTTGTAAGCGTAATAATTGCCATGGAAATATTCGTACTTTTGCGTATTCAAAGGTACAACTATTTCATGAGTGAGAAAATAATCAGCATTGAATCCGTTCACCCGCTTGATATATTTGGTGCGAACGACCAGAACCTGGAGGTGATCCGTAACTTTTTCCCGAAGCTTAAAATCGTTTCCCGGGATAATTTTGTGAAGGCACTCGGGGAGGAGTCAGACCTCCTTGATTTTGAAGAGAAATTCACGGCTCTGCTCCGGTATTTTGAGAAATTCGGCCGGCTTGCAAAAAGCGATATCCCCATGATCCTTGGGGCGGAAACCAACGGTTCGATGGCTCCTGAAGCAAATTCAGATGTGCTGGTTCACGGGAAAAACGGCATGCTTATCCGTGCCCGGACCGCCAACCAGCGCAAACTCGTAGAGAGTTGCCTTAAAAACGACCTGGTATTTGCAATCGGACCTGCAGGAACCGGGAAAACATACACAGCAGTGGCTTTGGCCGTGCGTGCGTTGAAAAACAAGGAGATACAGAGGATTATCCTTACCCGGCCTGCTGTAGAAGCCGGTGAAAACCTGGGTTTCCTTCCCGGTGACCTGAAAGAAAAACTCGATCCCTATATGCAGCCCCTCTATGACGCACTTGGGGATATGCTACCGACACAAAAGCTGCTGCAGTACATCGAGGAACGCATTATCGAAATCGCACCCCTTGCCTTTATGCGGGGCCGTACACTCAACAACGCTTTCGCCATCCTCGACGAAGCGCAGAATACAACTCCCAGCCAGCTTAAAATGTTTTTAACCCGGATGGGGGCATCCTCGAAATTTATTGTAACAGGCGACATTACCCAGGTCGACCTGCCTAAAAACCAGGAAAGCGGGCTCATCCATTCGCAAACCATCCTTGGTAACATTCCGGGCATCGACTTTGTTTATCTTGACAAATCCGATATTATAAGGCATAAACTGGTAAGCCGCATTATTTCCGCTTACAGCAATGAATAATTGTTGAATTTTGAATGTTATGTATCTTTAATTAAAATCAAAAATTATGCAAAACGTAATTCTGAAAACATCCTTTGCACTTCCGGGTCAGAAGAGTCTTTACAAGGGGAAAGTCCGTGATGTATACAACATTAATGATAACTACCTGGTGATGGTGGCCAGCGACAGGATCTCAGCCTTTGACGTGGTACTGCCAAAAGGGATTCCATACAAGGGCCAGGTGCTGAACCAGATTGCCTCCAAATTCCTTGATGCGACTGCCGATATCTGCCCTAACTGGAAGATTGCCACCCCCGATCCCAATGTGACCATCGGGCGATTCTGCAGCATCTACCCGGTTGAAATGATCATCCGGGGATATCTTACCGGCAGCTCATGGCGAACATACCAGAAGGGAGCGAGGGAAATATGCGGCGTTGCCGTCCCTGACGGGATGAAAGAGCATCAGCGCTTCCCGCACCCGATCATCACACCTACTACAAAGGCTGCCGAGGGGCACGACGAGGATATCACGGAAGCGGAACTTATTGCACAGGGAGTGATTCCAAAAGAGGAGTACGACCTCATAAAAAAATACACCTATGCCCTGTTTCAGCGGGGTACTGAAATCGCTGCCCAGAAAGGGCTCATCCTGGTCGATACAAAATACGAATTCGGTAAAGGTCCTGACGGGATTATCTATTTGTGCGATGAAATCCACACCCCTGACTCTTCCCGCTACTTTTACCTTGAAGGGTATGAAGAACGGCAGTCGGCCGGGATGCAGCAGCGCCAGCTATCGAAAGAGTTCGTGCGCGAGTGGCTGATGGCAAATGATTTCATGGGCAAAGAGGGTCAGGAGGTTCCTGAAATGAGCAATGCGTGGATTACCGAGATTTCAGACCGCTACATCGAGCTCTACGAGGGCATAACCGGGGAGAAATTCGTGAGGGCTGAAAATGTCAACATTCTCGGGCGTATCGAAAAAAATATCCTTGATTTTCTTAAAACAGTATGATGTTAACCCAATCAGAAAAAGCATGATCCCATTCAGCCCTCCCCGTATTGACCAGCGTATCATCGATGAAGTTGTGGATACACTTCATTCAGGCTGGATTACCACGGGGCCCAAGACAAAGAAATTCGAAAAAATGCTGACGGAATATGGAGGCCATAAGGCCACCCTGTGCGTCGGTTCTGCATCTGCCGGGCTTGAACTCATGCTCCACTGGTTTGGTGTCGCTGCAGGCGACGAGGTGATTGTTCCTGCCTATACCTATGCAGCCACAGCCAACGTGGTGGTGCATTGCGGCGCAAAGGTGGTATTCGTGGATGCTGATCCTGACTTCAACCTCTCGACCGCTGCGATCGAAAAGGCGATTACAGGACGCACCAAGGTGATCATACCTGTCGATATCGCCGGCTGGCCTTGCGATTATGATGCCATCAACGCACTTGTGTCACGCCCGGATATCCGGGCGGTATTCAACCCGGAAACGAATGAACAAAGCAGGCTGAACAGGATCCTGGTATTGTCGGATGCCGCCCATTCAATTGGAGGGCGGTATAAAGGCAGGAAAACAGGCTCCCTGACCGATATCACCGTTTACTCCTTTCATGCGGTGAAAAACCTTACCACTGCCGAAGGGGGAGCAATCTGCCTGAATCTTCCGGGGCAGTTTGATCATGAAGCGATCTACCGTGATTTGAATTCAAAATCATTGCACGGCCAGACCAAGGATGCGCTCGCCAAGGCGCAGCTCGGGGGATGGCGGTACGACATTGTCGAACCGGGATATAAATGCAACATGACCGATATCCAGGCATCCATCGGCCTGGTCGAACTGGCACGATATGACAATGATATGCTGGTAAGGCGAAAACATATTTTTGACAGGTATGCAGCTGCATTTGGCCTTGAAAAATGGGCGCAGCTCCCCCTGTATGAAAACAGTTCAGGAACATCGTCCTATCATGTCTTTTTACTGCGCATCAGGGGGATTACTGAAGAACAGCGTGATCAGATTATGCAGGAGATTTTCAGGAAAGAGGTGGCCGTCAATGTTCATTTTGTTCCCCTGCCCATGATGACCTATTACAGGGAGGCAGGATATGACATTCTCGATTACCCTGTTGCCTATGATAATTTCTCGAGGGAAATCAGCTTGCCGGTTTACTATGACCTGACGGATGAGATGGCGGATACTGTTATAAGGGCGGTTACGGAGGCTGTTAACCTGGTTGTTTTCAATCGTGCTTTGCTGTGATCCGGTTTTTCGACATAATCTTTTCCCTTTTGGGGCTGGTTGTTCTCATGCCCCTTTTCTTGCTGATAATCCTGTTGATCAGGATCGATTCGGTGGGCGGGGCGTTTTTTATGCAGCTGAGGGTCGGGAAAAACAACCGGGATTTTAAACTGATAAAGTTCAGGACGATGAGCACAGGGGCGGAGAAGAAAGGCAAACTGACCATTGGCGCCCGTGATGCACGGATCACAAAACCGGGATATTTCCTGAGGAGGTACAAGCTTGATGAACTCCCCCAGCTGATCAACGTGTTAAAGGGAGACATGAGCCTGGTAGGTCCGCGGCCCGAGGTCCGCAAATACGTTGATTTTTACAACGCCGGGCAAAATGTGGTACTGACGGTGAAGCCTGGCATCACCGACTATGCTTCGATTCAGTATATCGACGAGAATGAGATCCTTGGCAAAGCTGCAGATCCTGAAATGACCTATATCAAAGTAGTCATGCCGGCAAAAATCGAACTGAACAAAAAGTTTATTGAGAACCGGGGGCTAAAGGAGTATTTTACCATCCTCTTCAAAACGATTTCAAAAATAGCAGGAAATTAACCAGGTTTTTCCACCATCTGGAACTGTCTCCCGGAGAAGCCCGGTTAATGAACAAGCACGAACTTTCTCGTCACCGAAAAGGAGCCTGATTTCAAGATACACAGGTAAACACCGGAGGCCAGGTTCCCTGTGGTCCATCTGACCTGATGATATCCCTCGGTCAGCCTTTCGTTCAGTATGGTATCCTTCAGGTTGCCACTGGTGTCATATATTCCGAGGGTAACGGGATTGTTTATCTCCGGGATAATAATCTCGAATGAAACGGATTCTTTCACAGGGTTGGGAAAGACTGAAAGCAGCCTTGGCAAATCCGGATTTATTTCGTCAACCGCATTGGGGTAAATTCTCGGGCTGCCTGCCTCAACCCAGGCGGTGTAGATCAGGTTGGCAAGTGCGTCCGAGGCATTCCGCATCATCAGGATGGTGAAATTTCCCGACCTGGCCCATAATGCCTGGTAATAGGCATCAGAACCTGCAGAGCCGCCCGTCGCAGTGGCATAGGAGTCGGCAAGCAAAACACTGTCGACATATTTGTAATCAAAATAAAGGTAATCAAAAACGTACCCGGCAACATCCTGGATAAACCGTGCTGTATCAGCCGGGTAAACGATTTGCGCCGCATACCTGCCCACCATCGTGGTCTCATACCTGGAATGAACCCCTGTTTGGCCTGACATCTGCCCGTTGTAATTTTTAGTGATGTGAAGCGGCA
>JBAXFZ010000248.1:0-6551 GCA_037139685.1 Bacteroidota bacterium | reverse complement strand
GTATTGACGGCAGTTAAGGCGGAAGGATCGGCAAACTTGTTTCCCTGCTTGTCCATCTGGAGAATATAGGTAGGGATGATCTGTACGCCGTAATCTGCCGCTGCCCAGGTAAATTTCAGCATTTTGGCGGAATCAGCTTTAAGGAGTACCAACGAGGTCCCTCCTGCCACTGTCAGTGCCGGAGCCCCGGGGGAAGATTTCAAGGTGGCTTTGGTTTCGTCCTTCTTGCATGAAAGCATGCTGAACAAACCAATGACCAGTATTAATATTGATAGTTTTTTCATAGTATATTGGTTTTTACAGATTAATATCCAGTGTTTTGATGCAGGTTGGGATTGGCAGTCACATCGGATGAAGGGATCGGGAAGATGTTGTAATAGGCTGGTACTGACTGACCATCCTTTGAACCACCTTTCCAGGGCCATAGATAGGTTCCGTTGCTGAACTGTCCGAAGCGGACCAGGTCGGTACGGCGGTAACCTTCCCAATACAGTTCGCGTGCTCTTTCATCCAGGATGAAGTTAAGGTCAAGCTGTGTATCGTTAATGTTGCCGGTAGCATCACCATAAGCTCTTACACGCAGTAAATTGATATAACTTAAAGCAGTAGCGCGGTCTCCTCCTGCACCTCCCCTGAGGACAGCTTCGGCATACATCAGATAAACATCACCCAGCCTGAACAACGGGAAATCGGTGTCGGTATAGGTTAAGTTGCTGCCGGGTGTTCCGTCGCTTTTCAGGTTGGTGAACTTGGTTACTGCATAGCCATCGGTAAACACGGCGATGTCCTTGATCTCCTTCGACTGGCCGGTCGTGTAGAACATGGGCCTGTGGTCGAACGCCGCCATTACAACGGTGTAGGTATAATCAGGTGCACCGAGTTTCATGGTGATGCTGTAGGTACCCGCAGATGGAATGGCGATATTGGCACCGCCGGCATCAAGGATGCCGTCAACGCCGTCGTCACCGTAGTTAAGGTCCCAGCCAGCGTTGGCGCGGAATTTGATGTCGCCCGGAACCAGGTCGACAACAACCGTCCATACATCGTTTGTGGCATCATAGGTCATAGGCGTATCTGTTGCCCATGCTCCCGGTGTTGCAGAACCGATAACGGCCCAGGTGGTTTTAAGAACTGTGAAGGTTTTGGCAGTCGTATCGACATTGATTTTATAATACCCTGCATTTGCAACCTTGATGTTATTACCGTTCACTACGAGTGTTCCGGGAACTGTTCCTGATTCGCCAAAATTATAATTCCAGTTGGGAGCAGTGCAGAATTTAAATTCGGAATTGTCGATCATGTTCAGGTAACCTTCATACAGGTTGTTGCTGTGCACGGAGGCAATAACAGTCTTTACGTTGGTCGGATCCCAGGTCGGGGTCTGGTAATTGCCCGGGCAATAAAGAACCGGGTAGGTTAACTGGTTTCTCTTCGGCGGTTTTGGTGACGACCAGAAGGCAAACTTGTCGGTGGATGAAAATTTGTCAACCAGTGCACTGGTGGTGCGGGTTCCGCCCCAGCCACCGGCAATGCCGTAATCGGCAGGTACCATGCTGCCGCCAACGGCTGCGTGGATGATAAAGGTGGTTCCGCCCCAGGTCTGCGATTGCGAACCATCAAAGGTGATCATGAAGATGCCTTCGGTGGTTTTGTTATTGTCGGCCGTGAAGAGGTTCTTGTATTCCGGTTCAAGCGCATAGCCTGCAGCGATAACTTTGTTACAGTATGTGATGCATTCTGTATTCCTGGCTGTCCCGGTATAAACCGCTGCATTCAGGTAAAGTTTTGCAAGCAGGGTCTGTACGGCTGCCTGTCCGGCGCGGCCATATTCAGCACCTTTTACAGTGGTCATCAGCGGCTCAATCGTCTTGAGTTCACCCTCAATATAGGAGAACAGGGCGCTGCGGGTTGTCTGTGACGGGAAGAATTTACCAACTGGGTCATTTTCGGTAACAAAGGGAACGTTGCCGAAAAGATCCATTGCATGGTAATAGCTCAAAGCCCTCAGGAACCTTGCTTCATTGCGGTATTGTTGAATAATCGCCTGCTGGGCAAGGGTAAATCCGTGGGAACCAAGTTTGGAATCGGACGATTCGCGGATGAATTCATTGCAAAGACATACCTGGTAGAAAATACGGTAGTACATGGCTGCAATAAACACATCGCTGGAGCCCCAGTTCTGGCCATGGAAATTCTTGACGGTCTGGTCATTCCAGCCAATTACGGCTTCGTCGGTGGTGAGTTCCTGGTGATACCAGTAACCACGCATATATTCACCAAAGCCCTCATCGATCCCCTTGATGTCGGGCATTCCCGATGGTCCTTGCTGGCCTGACATTGAAAGACCGGCATAACATTTAGCAAGAACCTGCTTGTAATTGTCGAAGGTCTTGTAAACGTTGGCAGAGTTCATGTCGTTAGGATTGATGGGCTGAGTATCCAGATCCTTAACGCAAGAGGCAAAAAACATGGTTAATGCCACAACCATGAATGTTATCTTGAATATTCGTTTCATGTTTATATAAATTTAAATGGTTACAGTGAAAGGTTTACACCCAGAACAAATACCCGTGAACGGGGATATATGTTGTTGTCGATACCCAGGTTGACTTCCGGATCAAGACCTTTGTATTTGGTTATGGTGAACACATTGTTAACCGTGAAAGAGATACGGAAACTGCTGGTGTTCTTGATGATATGGCCAAAATCATATGACAGCGACAGGTAGTCCAGTTTAAAATAGGATGCGTTCTGGACATAATAATCCGACAAATACTGCTGGTTTTTGAAGTTCACATCATAGACATCGGTGGTGATGTTGCCCAGGTATGGACCTTCGGAACGGTAAAGGTTTGAGAACACGCCCCTGTTTGATGATATGTTGTTGTACATATAGTTTCCAACGGCTGCATGTCCGGCTGCCGACAGGGAGACCTTGTAAAGGGTCAGGGTTGTATAAACGCCATAAGTCTGGTCAGGGTTCGGGCTTTTGTAATGATAACGGTCGGCATCGGTGATCTTCCCGTCGTGGTTCTGGTCAACATACAAACCTTCGATTGGTTTGCCGGCTGCGTCATATACCTGCTGGTAAACAAAGAATGAGTTTGAAGCATATCCGACACTCTGCATCTGGACCTTGTTTCCAACGCCGCCTGCGATATCGCCAACTGCAACGCCAAGGTATGTAGGATCGTCGATTGCGGTAAGTTTGGTGATCTTGTTCTTGTTGAAAGCGCCGTTTACGCCGATATCCCATTTGAAGTTCTTGGTAACAACCGGTTTGCCGCTGAGGTTGAATTCAAACCCTTTGTTCTCCATATCGCCGATGTTGGTGATGATGTAGTTTGAAAGGTTTGTTCCTGCAGGCACCTGGATTTCGTTGATAAGATCCTTGGTTTTGCGGATGTAATAATCAACTCCGCCGGTGATCCTGTCCTTCAGGAAACCGAAATCAAGACCGATGTTGGTGGTGGTTGTGGTTTCCCACTTGATGTTGGCATCATACCCGTTTGGACGAAGAGTCCTGAACCAGTAATTTCCGAACTGGTACATTGAATATTTATCACCCAAAGTATAAATCGGGAGGTAGGGATACCAGTTTGACATGATATCCTGCTGCCCTGTAACACCCCATCCCAAGCGGAGTTTCAACTGGGAAACAACCTTTGAATTCCTGAGGAAAGCTTCATCGTTGATTTTCCACGCCAGAGCTGCCGACGGGAATACGCCCCACCGGGTGCTTTTCGAGAATTTGGAAGAACCGTCATCACGCAGGGTGAAGGTCAGTAAATACTTGTTGTTAAATGTGTAATTCAAACGTCCGTAAAAAGAGACGAGGAAATATTCCTGTTTAACCGGGATGTAGTTATAATGGGTTGTATCGTGAAGAACACTGTTGTTGTAAGTGTTATTCTCCACATAAAAATGCTGCCATGAGTATCCGCCCATCACATCGATCTTGCTTTTAATGCTCTTGATTTCCTTCACATAGTTGAGGTAAATGTCGAGCAGGCTGTTTTTCTTGGTCTGGTTATAGGTGTTGTCCTTCCCATAATCCAGCCAGTTGCCTGTATAGCTTGGGTCGACGAATACGGTACCGTCGCTCCTGGTGTAGTCGAGCCCAAGGTTCACGTTGACGCGCAGGTCGGGCAGGAAATGGAGTTTATAATCAACCTGGGCATTCCCGAGGAAACGGTTGACTTTTGATTCGTCATGCCTGAGCTGAAGCTGGGAAACCGGGTTTGAAGGGGCCTGGTTAACGGGTATCGTATCGCCGCGCTGCATCCATGACCAGTAGGTTCTGCCCCATCCGTCCATGTTGGAACCAAGTCTTTTATAGGAATATACCGGTTTTGTGGGGTCAAAGTTGATGGCGTTTCCAATGGCACCCTGGTCGGCAAAGCGGTTCGATTCATGCATGTATTTTGCATTGATATTGATCTTCAGGTAATTTTTGAAGAATGTCGGGTTAAGGTTGAGACCGGTTGAAACCCGTTGCATGTTGTCGGTTTTCAGTGTTCCGTCCTGGAAGGTATAACCGACAGATACACGGTAAGGCATCGTACTGACCGCACCGGTAAAGGCGAGGTTATGGTCGGTGCTTATTGCAGAGCGGTAGATCTCCTTCTGCCAGTTGGTGGATGTATTGTTGTTTGTATTCAGCAGGGCCATGATGGATGAATCGGTGCCGTATTTTTCTTTTACGAGTGAACGGAATTCATCGCCGGTGAGGACACTGACGGTTTTGGGAACGGTAGATACTGAAATATTGCCTGAATATTCAACACCAAATTTCTTGCTGCCTGCAGTACCCTTTTTTGTCGTAATGATGATAACACCGTTTGAAGCGCGTGAACCGTAAATAGCGGTTGCCGATGCGTCTTTCAATACGACGTAATTTGCAATGTCATCGGGGTTCAGCATGCTCAGGGAGCCACGGGCTCCGGAGGTAGCTGCATTGTCGATGGGTACTCCGTCGATTACAACGAGGGGGTCGTTGGATGCGTTGATTGAAGAACCGCCCCT
Organism: Bacteroidota bacterium; assembly: GCA_037139685.1. GTDB lineage: Bacteria > Bacteroidota > Bacteroidia > Bacteroidales > FEN-979 > CAIVAT01. The sequence continues at coordinate 1,526 of JBAXFZ010000248.1, read as the reverse complement.
GATACGGATTACAGCATCACCGCCCGGCGTACCGCCAAGGGTTGTAACCTGGACACCGGGGATTTTGCCGATGATGGCCTGCTGGGGAGAACTAATGCTTCCCTGGTTAAAATCTTTTTCGCCAAGGGTGGAAACTGACCCGGTTGCATCCTGTCTTTTAACAGTACCGTAACCGATCACCACTAATTCATTAAGACTCTTGACTCCGGTTGCCAGGGAAATACTGATTGTCGGTTGGCCGGCAAATGTAACCTCCTTGGTATCGTAGCCCACGTAAGAGAAAACAAGAACAGCACCCTTGCTTACCTTCAGTGAATACTTGCCGTCAATATCCGTAACAGCCCCGATTGTCGTACCTTTTACAACTACCGTAACTCCCGGAATCGAACTTCCGTCTGATGCATCTGTTACTACCCCTGTCAATGCAACCTCCTGTGCATGACCTACCGATGCTGCTGCAAGGGCGAGGAAGATTACCAGATAACGCAACCATAGTACACGTTTCTTCATAATTTTGATTTTAAATAGTTTAACATTCTGTTGACTGATCTTTAGTGTGTTATTAGTTGTTGAAAAATTCAAGGGGCCAAATTAACAATAATTTAACTATTATGGCACAATTTAGGTAAAAAAAGTGTTAAATATTCAATTAAAAATCGGGATGCGTCAGGTGTCACGCATTACGCGTCAGGTAACACGCGTTACGTGTCACGTGTTAATTATTACGATTGTTTGTCAGTCCGTCGTATCGGTTTCCCCCCTATTTTTGCAAGGATTTAAATAAAACATTATACGGATGAACATACGCTTATTCTTTCTGGTCACGGGGTTAACTGCCGCCATCACAACCACTCTGCAGGGTCAGCCGGATGGCGGGGAGCCCTTCAGTGTTACATCGCCCGTCAAATATAAACTGGAAGCGCTCAGGTTTGGGGAAATAAAGCCAACGGGCTGGCTGAAGATTCAGATGCAGGGGGATCTCGACGGTTTTGTCGGCCACCTGGATGAACTGGTGCCCGGCCTGATGCAGGACAGCATTTATGGCAAAGACCGTCTCACAAAAGCTGTAAAAACAAAAAATGTGGGAAATATCGGGGAGACGCCCGACCCGCAATACCTCTGGTGGAACAGCGAAACCCAGTCAAACTGGCGCGACGGCTACATCCGGAATGCCATTTTGCTGGGTGACCGGCTGCATCTTGCAAGGGTCGAAAAATATGTCCGGTATATCCTCTCAACCCAGGACAAGGATGGGTACCTGGGTATCTACGCCCCCGACCTTCGCTACAATTTCAGGGACGAGAACGGCGAATTATGGTCCAAGGCAACCCTGCTCCGCGGCCTGCTGGCCTGGTATGAATACACAGGGAGAGCTGAAATTCTGAATGCAGTTCGTCGGGCTGTGGCTGATGTTATGGTGCACTACCCTGCCGGGGGCTCCTCCCCATTCAGGTCGGAAAAACCCTTTGCAGGAGGCGTTACCCACGGCCTGATGATTACCGATGTGCTGGACCGCCTGTACCAGC
>JBAXFZ010000247.1:0-6554 GCA_037139685.1 Bacteroidota bacterium | reverse complement strand
TCCCTTATCATCGGGTTGCCGGTGACGTACTTTTCATCATCCCAGGTTGGCATGAATTCTCCCTTCAGTGCCGGCAGAAAGGAGACAATTGTCATTGCAGCGATGATGAGCGCGTAATGGAAGGTTTTGGAATGAAGGAGGTGACCCGCTTTCCCTGTCCAGTCAGCCATCCTGTCTTCAGGCTGATTCACCGGCCCGTGCAATTGTCCGGCAGAAGAGTTGCTCTTAGGCATATTTCCTGGTATATGTTAAACAGAGTAAAAATATAAAATTTCAACAGGGATCCAACGATCCGGCGATTTAATTCAACCTGCCTCCATCCGGCGGATAAAAAAAAGAGGCTTCCATGTATATGAAAACCTCTCCTTTTTCCTCGCCTGCAAAGGCTATATCTTGACTACCTTGTTAATTATCACCTGTTTGTCAAAGGTGAAACGAATATAATAAACTCCGGGGGTAAGGCCATTTGTCATACCATCAAGCTCTCCTGTATGCAGTCCTTCCGTCTGAACCTGGTTTTTAAGAAGGCGGGCGTTGTATTTGCCCGACATATCATAGATTTCGATGGAAACAGGCAACTGTTTTCTTAAAAAATAATTATATGTGAGCTTTTCCTTGAATGGATTGGGGAAAACAATTACTGAAAAATCCGATTTGTCGACCTGGGGATTGGAATTATTCGTACCAGCTATGGCACCATTGTCGTGTTGCTGACCTGTATTGACATAGGCAGTTTTTGTAATTTCAGGGGCTTTGCCGCCATAGCGGTTTTCAACGATACTGATCGTCATGACCGGATACCTGAAACCCTGGGCGTACCAGAAATATTTTGTGATATTCACCTCCACTGAGCCGCACATGTTGATCTGCAGGCCGTTTTTAACGGATTTCACACGCAGGGTGTTTTTAATAACCATGTCGGGCAGGATCAGCGTGCCGTAGGCATCTGCTGCAGCCGTATAGTTGCCGCCGAAGTCGATCCTGTAGTTTTCATTAAAGAAGGCAACGCCTGTAAAGGGATCGCTGAACTGATCGCCGTAAGAAAATGGGTACTTCATCTTCAAGAGAGGATCTGAATAACTCATTGTCATCTTTTTCTGTTTATTTACATATCCCCGCTCTTCCAGGAAGGTCTCCCCGGTATTCATAAAATAATCATAGCCTGCATCACTGAGCAACAGGTTGTACTGGTCAACTCCAGCAGTTTTCAGGGCTGATGGAGGCTGCATCTGACTTACAAGGTTTTTCCCGGTGTATTCAATTTTCGAAAAATCCCAGATTTGATTTGGACCTGCATTGCCTGGATCGACAAACTGGATTTCCCGGAATGATGATGAATCTCCCGGGAGAAGCGCGTTGTTCCTATAGGTCAGGGTGTTCTGGGAAAACAACCCGGCTGAGATGAATAGCAGAAAAATGGTGATTCGTATATTTTTCATAGAACGTCTTTTTTTTACAAAAATAATTAATTTCAGCTGCGATTCAAAATTAAAATGTTAAATTTTAGCTAAAAGATGCTTAACAATTTCATTCACATCGCGTCCATGCACCTGCATAATATTTGATAACTTTACAGCCGTTTTCATGAAAAGGTGACATCCTGAAATATCAGCCCGGTGTGCAATTCAGGCAACCCGAGCAGGATAGCCATGAAAAATCGAATTGACCAACCTGAAAAAAAACGATAAAATATGAAATACATCGGAGCACATGTCAGCGCATCGGGCGGCGTAGAAAACGCCCCATCGAACGCCTTTGACATAGGGGCGAAGGCTTTTGCCCTTTTTACGAGGAACCAGCGGCAATGGAAGTCATCACCGCTCTCACAGACCAGTATCAGGCTTTTTGCGGAAAACTGCGAGAAATACGGGTTCAAACCTTCCAACATCCTTCCTCACGACAGCTACCTGATCAATCTTGGCCATCCCGAACAGGAGGGACTCGACAAATCGCGGGAAGCATTTCTTGATGAGATGACCCGTTGCGAGCAGCTTGGGCTCGACCGCCTGAATTTCCACCCCGGGGGATCATTGGAACGCATCAGTGAAGAGGATTGCCTCAGGCGGATTGCCGAGTCGATCAACATCACGCTTGACAAAACCCATGGGGTCATTGCCGTGATTGAAAACACAGCCGGGCAGGGCAGCAACCTGGGATTCAAATTTGAACAGATCGGTTTTATTATAAGCCTGGTGGAGGATAAAAGCCGCGTAGGGGTTTGTATCGACACATGTCACACCTTTGCGGCAGGGTATGACCTCACAACGGATGAGTCCTTCGGGGCAACCTTCAATAAGTTCGATGAAGCCATCGGATTCAGGTACCTCAAGGGGATGCACATCAACGATTCGAAAAAGGGGCTGGGCAGCCGCGTCGACCGCCACGACAGCCTCGGTAAGGGTGCTCTCGGGATGGAGGTTTTCAAAAGGCTGATGCACGATCCGCGTTTTGATGATATCCCCCTGATTCTGGAAACTCCTGATGAAACCCTCTGGAAGGAGGAGATTCAGCTGTTATACAGTCTTTAAATGCTCCCCAAGTTCTTCCGACAGACTCCATAAACGCCGGCCGTTCTGCGGATCGGCTGCCTTGTCATCAATTTCCTTTCGGCTCATGAGGAAAAGATAATCGAATGATTTCCCTTCCAGGTCGTTTGATGCCGCCAGGTAAACCACTGGAACCGCAGCTTTGACCGGCGACTTGAAAAAGATGCCGAACACCAGTTTCAAAAGGGGATGAAAGAGCTTCGGGGCCTCCCTGGCAATGTTTGAATTGACAGGGCCCGGACATAATGCAAACACCGACACCCTGGTCATCCCGTTGGGATTGAGCCTGCGTGACAATTCACATGCAAAGGTGGTCAGCAGCAGTTTATAATAGCCGTAGAGTTCAATTGACTTGCCAATCTGGTAATCCCTGTAATTGCCAAAATCGTCCCAATCGAATTTCCCGGGATTGCGGTGGCTTTCGGAAGCAACGAAGATGATGCGGGGAACCGCAGGTTTTTGATTGTCAGCGGTAGGGCCCTGGTTTGAAAAACAGTGATTTTCAAGCAACAGCTTTATAAAGATAAACTTCGAAAAATAGTTTACCATAAACATCTCCTCCAACCCCTGCGGGGTTTTCCTGCTTTGTTTAGGGACGATACCGGCATTGCAAACCAGGATGTCGATCGGAGCAAACTGCCGGCTGATGCCGGAAACAAGGTGTGTGATGCTGTCAATATCAGAAAAATCGACCTGCATCATATGGATGTCGGGATTACCTGACATCTTTTTCACCAACTCCCCTTTCCCCGGGATACCGCTCCGGCAGGCCATGATGACCCTGGCGCCGCGCCTTGCAATATCGGTTGCAACGGCAAACCCCAGTCCCGAACTGGCCCCGTCGACAAGAACAGTCTTGCCATCGAGCCGGTCCGACAATTTCAGTTCCCCGGCCGGTTCAAATTTGCGGAACAGGTCCATGATACCGGTAAGGGTAGCCGATACCGGGTTATTGTATTTCTTCTGCTTGTTACCTGCCATAAAACTGGTTGAAGATTTTCTTGTAGTGGGAAGTATGCTGGTCAATATCGGCTTCTGTCAGGCCAAAGTCGGCAAGGGAATAGTGATGCACACCGTTTTTCCGGTGAGGGTGTTCAAGTTCATGGTTCCTGAAAAGTTCGGTCAATCCGGGGGTTAAGCCCCCATTCTGCTTATATACCTGATACATGGCAGGAATCGAATCGGTAAGAAGATCCTTGTAATAAAGATCGGTAAACCTTGCATCGTTGCCGCCCCGGTACCTGTATTCAATTGCTTTTTCGAGCATATACCCCGTTTTGCGCACCCAATGACGGGCCACCTCCCTTTCATCAACCATGTTGCTGAAGATTCGGCGATTGCAGGTTACCATGCTCAGGAAGGATGGAACCGACTCGTAAGGCCGACGGTGAGGCCAGATAAAATGGACCTCACCGAAGTTTTTCTCAATCAGGTCAGGAAACTCTAAATGGTGGGGGGTTTTCAGGATCCAGCGCTTTGCAGGTTTCATCCATTGCAGGAATTTAAGTATTTTAGCTGCATAGGCGTAGGCTGCCGACTGATCGGTATTTTCAAGCCAGTTTGAATAGGATGGCACATGCATCATGGCCTCCGGGGTGGTGCTGAGAAAACTGACGTCGAGCATCAGTATATCCTCTTCAGGTTGCAGGGCATCGATCGGATGGATGGCAAAGAATCCCGGCGACATGAATTTCAAAGCTTTAACAGAGGTGTTGGCAATAGAGATCCTCTTGTCTTTTACCGATGGATAGGATGATCCCGCATGACGGCTGCCCGGGGCAAGGTCATACAAACCAAGGTTGATCGGGATGGGGTTTATCACCTCCCAGCTTGGGATGACACGATGGTCGGGGTCTTCGGCAAGCAGGCGCTGCAGCTTTGTGGTGCCTGTACGTTGCAGCCCGACAATGATCCAGGCCGGGTAGAGTTGCTGTTCAAGGATTTCAGGGTGCTTTTTAAAATAATATTCAGCCCTGAGACGGATACTCAGTAAGCTTACAAACCTTTCACGGGTGATAAAACGGCCGATCGGATGAAGGTTTGCCTCGTCGTTAACCGATTTTAAAAGTCTTTCAAGCGGTTCGTCGAGAAAATCTTTCCCAAGGTCGGTTAAACCTGTAATTTTCCTGGCCGAGCGGATAAGCTCATCCTTTTCCAGCCTGATACTGGTTCCTAACGCATAACTTCCCTGCCATATCGTGTTGATCGCTCTGAACCATGCCGGGCTCTGGCTGAATTGCTTCAGGCTTGAAATTTTATCGGGAGTCATTGAGTTGGAATGAGTTTTTACGGGCAGTAAGGGATAGCGGATACATGCTCTTTATCATGAGGATTTTATTTGTTGATTTTTACTTCGCAACAGGGTTCGACCGCGGTTCCGCCATTTTTCAGCCTGTACCAGCGCCACAGCATGGTTCCCTCGCTGTGACCGCAGGTATTTATCCAGTTGGGCACTCCGGGGTTCTTGTGGGCTACAGTAACGATGACGGATCCATCGGATTCGTAAACTGCCGAAGCTTTATTGACACAGATTGTGAAATAGCGGTAATCGAGCGATTCCATCCAGTAGTTGTTAAGCTGGAAATTCCAGGAATCGCAGTCAGGGGGTTTTACCGTGATCCTGAGCATTTCATGTTCTGCCAGTTTCCAGTGGCTGTGATAATAGATGATGCTGGCATCTCCCCCGGCGGCATTTGAAACATCAGGATCGAACAGCGGAAGTTTGTTGGTATGTTTTTGAAATCCATTGTCCCACCTGGCAAATAGAAATGAAGCTCCTGCCACGAACATCGACGCGGTTTTCAGTCCCTCGTCCACCAAGGCCGGCGTAACCGGATCAGGGGCAGTGCGGCCATCCAGGTTTTCGATTGTGACTTCGGCAGGGGTTTCCGCCAGACGGTCTAAAAAGGTTTGGCGGACCATCACCATAGAAGTCTCAGGTCCTATTTTCAGCCAGTTTTTCCCGGATGGAACAGGACTCAGGATAATCTCAAAGCTTCCGTCATCTTCTGTTTTAAGATCGGCGTGCTCAAGCACACCACATGGCGAGAGTCCCCCGGTTGATCCATAATTGCCATTCTGGGTAAAAAAACCGATATAATTTACCGAATTCCGCCTCCCATGAAGCCGATAGCTGTATTTCCCGCTGATCTGCGCATTGAAATAGTAGTTGTCGGGATTATCGGCTCCCATTTTGACCGTTTCATGGGCCATGCGACGGAGAACGGGAAAGGCAGGGTCGCTGTATTCCACGAAGGCTTCAAGACCTCCCCGGGTGAGGCGCGAGAGGTAGCGCATTCCTTCGGCCTGGCTGAAAGCATCACGGGGAGCGCCAGGGTACATCAGGGAGGCCCCTGCTGATTTCAGGTTATCGCAGAACTCCTCCCATGCTTTTCCCGAGATGATCCGTTCGGCATGAATATCCGCCTCGGTTTTCCCGCGCAGTTTCATGCTGGTCCGGCGGATCATCTTTATCAGCCTTAAAAAGAGAAACAACAGTTTCCTCATGTTGAAAATTATTAGCTATTATTGCAGCGTCGGCAAAGATAGAAAAATCATGGAATTACTCAGGGAACGATATGGAAAATGGGCGCTGGTGGCAGGCGCAGCAGAGGGCATCGGCGAGGGTTTTACAACCGTACTGGCAGCCAACGGGTTTAATGTCGTCCTGGTTGACAGGAACGCTTATGCCATGCACGTATTGTCGGTGAAAATCATGGAGCGATATCATGTCGAAACTGCCGAGGTTGAAATTGACCTGGCTGCAACGGATGCCGCCGACCAATGCATGCGGGCTGCATCATCAGCCGGTTGCCGGCTGATGGTGTATGTGGCGGCCTACAGCAAGGTTTCCAGGTTTAAAGGGCTTGACACCCCGGATCTTGATGCCTTTATTTCGGTAAATACCCGAACTTTGCTGCATCTTGTCCATGGTTTTTCAAACATGTTGACCAGTGAGGGCAAAACCGGCGGAATCGTGCTTGTATCTTCGCTTGCAGGGATGATCGG
>JBAXFZ010000246.1:0-6557 GCA_037139685.1 Bacteroidota bacterium | reverse complement strand
CCCGGATGTGCTGCAGCGACTGCAATTCCCTTAACTCCCAGTGTTTTGGATTGAATCTGTGTAAGCATATTAAGACCGGCCTTTGATGTCGCGTATCCTACGGTCATGAATGCCGAAACATACTGCCACATATTCTCAGCTGTATCAATAGAGCCTAATTGCGATGAAAGGTTAATCACCCTGGCATCCTCACTAACTGAAAGCAGAGGCACTAATGCTTCTGTAATTGCATAGGGGGCGATAAGGTTGACTTCGAGTGTACGTCGAATCTTTTCCGAATTGGTTGGGTTTCCGTCCCATTCTATAGCAATCCCAGCGTTATTTACTAACACGTCAAGTTTACCATAATTCTTTTCAAGATACGTCGCAAGATTGGCTATATCGCCGGCACTAGTAACTTCCAGTGGCACAGTATGAGCATCGCAACCTGCTGCAACAAGCTCTTCAACCGCCATTGAGCCAGTCTTTGGGTCACGGGCAGTGAGTATAACTGTATTACCGAGTAAACCTAGTTGACGTGCAATTTCCTTACCAATTCCTTTGTTTGCCCCTGTAATCAGGACTACTTTTCTGTTTTTACTTTCCATAATAATACTCCTATAATTTATAACTAGATATTAGATTTTTTGTTTTTTAGGTTGCCGCTAACGCATTGTTTGCAACCGCCCCGAAAGGTAAACATTTGCAAAACTTCACCAATGCTGGTTTTGTGGCGGTTGCAAGCTCGGTAGTCAAAGTGAAGTTATTTCTTTAAAGACCACATATTCCCATTGTTTGTAAGAAATCCAACAAGACCTTGATTGAAAGTATAGAACGCTGTTTTTAGATATTCGTGCTGGGGAGTATAGACCATTCCAAGTAATTCATAAACATTTGTGAAACGGGTTCCATTTAAGGTCAATGAGTTGTGGTATGCAGATACTTTGTTTGTCCCTGTCATTATTGTATCCTCCCCAATGTTATATATGCCGTGAAACTTTAAAATTAAAGTGTCATTTGGTATGCTGAAATAAATTGTTAAATTCTTGCCGATATCATTAGCTTCGAATGAATTTGAAATATTTAAATCTAATCCGCAATTTTGGACGTCAAATGAAGTGTTCAGGTATTGACTATAATAATAATCCCCAGTACAATAAGAACTATACTTGTCATGGGGATTTCCCCTGCTGAATTTCTCATAATCAGTAATTTTATCGACGACATGAAATGCATAAGTTTTATTAGTTTCTCTGCTTAAAAAAGTTATGGTATCACCCTTTAAATAAGGAACAATTTTTAATTCTTCATCAGTAAATTTTCGGGTAGGAAGTTCCTCAATAACACATCTTTCACAATGCCAAAATAAGGTTGCACTTATGATTGATAGTAGCAATAACTTGATAGCTGTCTTCATCTTGCTTAATTTTCATTTTGCCTAACGCGTGGCCGCTAAAGGCATCAATGGCAGAACCTCTTAGAAGCATTAAAAATACTTACTTTATTGCGTTTTAGCGGCATGTTAGAGTGCGTTAAATCTAAATTTTTACAAATTTTCCAAAATAGATTGAAGCATTTGTACTTAATTTAACAAGGTATATCCCTACAGGATAGTTCTCAATATTAATAGTAATTTCATTTTCTGAGGAATATGTTTCAAATATTCCGAAACCCCTTATGTCGGTAATTTCAATTTTACAAAATTTGCCTGAAATCTTCTTTAAATCAAGTGATATTATGTTTTTTGCAGGATTTGGAAAAACAGCTACAATACCAGAAACTGGTTCTTTATCAATCCCTACGCCGATTCCCGTGGTTTTCAAAATTGTCCCGTAGTCTCCGGCGGCAAACCCGGTAAAGGCATTTGTGATGCATATTCCGTTGAGATGCTGGAAAGTCCCGGAGACATCAAGGTACCAGGTCAAGCCACCGTCATTTGTGCGTTCAATGGTTCCAGACACACCGGCAGCATAACCTGTTTGATGATCACTGAAATAGACAGAGCGGAGCTCAAAATTGCCGGCTCCCGAACAGAAACTCCATGCCTGGCCGCCATCAGTTGTTTTCATGATCAAGCCGTCATTTCCGACTACAAAACCGGTGTTCTCATCAATGAAACAAATCCCGTTCAGGGTATAATCTGACCCAAGAGACTGCAGCGTTGTCCATGTTGTTCCACCATCGGAAGTTCGTAGGATTGTGCCCCATGTCCCGATTACAAACACGGTATTCATGTCTGTGATGCTGATGGCTCGAAAATTCCCGGACACACCAGGTATTTGTGGAATCCAGGATGAACCGCCATTTATCGTTTTCAAAATGGTTCCACTATCGCCTGCGGCCCAACCTGTAAGTTCATCATTCATTGCGATTGCATTCAGTCGCCGGATGGTTCCGGATACCTGTAACTGCCAGGTGACGCCGCCATCGGAAGTTTTCTCAATCGTGCCCAATTCTCCAGCGACATACCCGGTGGTACCTGTTGGAAATGCCACGGATGACAGGTGTGACAGGGTGCCGGAGGAAAGGAGGTTCCATGAGTTCCCGGCATCGGTAGTTTTAACAATCGTTCCCGAATCCCCTGCAGCAAAACCAATTGAAGCATCCGGAAAAGAAATGGCAGAAAGGTTATGCAAGGTTCCCCTGAACATACTGGTATAGGTCGACCCGGCATCAGTGGAGGATAGCATCACCCCTGTTAAGGGATCCGATCCCTGGTAGCCGACAATAAAACCTGTGCCGGGCGAAGGATAACATATATCCTGGAAGAGGCAGGTGTTTGAATAAACCGTTTTTTCTGACCATGTAAGGCCACCATCAACTGATTTTAAAACGTTGCCATACGTTCCACAAATATACCCGTTCATCGCATCGGGAAAACTCACTGAATATAAGTCTCTGCTTGTGGGGGAGGCCACCGGGGTCCAATTAATCCCGCCATCAGTGGTTCTGAATAATTTTCCTGTGGTCCCAACGGCAAAACCGTTGTTGCTGTCGGTAAAGTCAAAACCCGTGATAGCACCCCAACTGGAAGAATGCCAGCAGTCAGTCCAGGTAGTCCCGCCATCCGTTGTACGCCGCATCATTCCGTTCAGGCCAGCATCCGAACCGCCGATGAATCCAATGTCCTGGTTGATGAAATACAACGACAGCAAAGTGCCAAAGTTCCCTGCCGGTAGAATATTCCAGGTTGATCCTCCGTCAATGGTTTTTGATACCGATACATTCCCCGAACCCCAATAGTCATTTCTGATCAAATAACCTGTGTTGGCAGCCGGAAAATCGACGCAGATGAACTCACCTGGAACCTGCGGCATTTGGACCCAGGTAGTGCCACCATCCATGGTCTTCAGAACAGTTGACGAGCCGACCACGTAGCCCAGGTTCTGGTCAACAAAGTGAACGCCATACAACACGTTGGCAGTGCCTGAATTCTGACTGGTCCATGTCGCTCCTGCATCGGTCGTTTTCAGGATGGTTCCGTTAAAACCCACGATAAATCCGGTCGTGGAGTTGATGAAAAAAATTCCCTGCGGGGTGTTACCTGTTGGTTTTGGATTTGACCATTCCCAATCCTGGGCATTGATAGTGCTTATGTTTAAAATTAAGAAAATCAGAGTTAAAGACTTTTTCATAAAAAGTATCTAAAATGGAGATGATCGATTAATACGCAAGGATAATCTCATAATATTCATGTGTCTCCAAATTATCCCAATTCGCCTTCCGATTTTATTAATGCACTCTAACGCCCCGCCGGCAGCTGCAGTGCGGGGTTTACTTGTTGTTTCATTTCTTTACCTTCATCATTTGTAGGTCTGGTAAATGCTTGCATCCGGGAACCACCCGCATTGTCGGCTGACGGCTCGTTATAAACAGGCACTTTTAATGATAGTTTCGATCTAACGTTTCTTTAGTATTGCAGTTAAACTTAATCCAAAAGGAAAGGTAATAAGTTTCTCAATGAATTTTTCCATAGGAATAATGTACTTATCATATATTCCACCTTGATTTTTGGCTAAGTCTAACCCTTGATCTGATTTTATTTTGATTTTTCTTAATTTAAAAAAATACAAAGAACCAAGAACACCAATAGGATCTTGATACCACATTTTCACAACCTCAAATTTGTTTTCGTCGATTATTGATTTTAACATTTTCTTATTATACCTTCTAAAATGGCCTAAAGTTTCATCGTGAATTGAAAATAATTTTGGTAATGCTGGGACTTCGATCAATACGTATCCTCCAGGTTTAATAAAATTAAAGATAGTGTTAAGGGCTTCTTTATCCTCTTCAATATGTTCTAAAACATGAATAAAAATTGCAGTGTCGAAAATTCCTGCTTTATCTCTAGCTAAGTCAAATAAATCAACACATTCAAATTGGACATTTTTAGGAAAGTGAAAATTGTCAAAAGGTATGTTAAAAAGAGTTTCTGATGGTTCAATTGAATAAATACATTCAATATTTTCATTATTCAAAAGTATCTGTCTTGTAAAAGCTCTATCGCCACTTCCAATCTCAATAATGGATTTACCTATATAGTTTTTGATAAGGTCATATTGATATTTTCTGTAATTTTTAAAATTATCAAAGGAGATTGCATTTACCCCCCAATCCATGTCGTGTACATATTTATCGTGTTTTTCCATAGTGATGATTTTTTAGTGCTTGTTTATAACAATTAAGGATTTCATCTGCAAATTACGAAAAAAACAAACATTGCGGTTGCAACGATATTTTATTGCAGATAAATCCGAGTTGGACGAAGCCGCATGTTTGTCAGTGTGATAGGAAGGGCAAAAGCAATTTGCAATTTCGCAGTGAAGGAAGGTTTTGGTGGTAGAACATGGTGTGTGTTTGAGATCAAGTTGATTCTAATTCCAGTTACCATGGCGCATTGGCCGGGTTTTAGCATGAGATAAGGGATAGTAATCCCAGTCTGCCAAAGCAGTTAAAAGCCCGGCAAGCGATCATGTCAAAGAACGATTAAGGGCCAAGTCAGGCGAGCGAGCCAGTAGGTTTAAAAGTTAGTGTTTGAGTCATTCTCCCTGTCTGACATACGGGGCAAGCATCAATGCTCTTGCCAGTTGCCAATAGAAATTGCTGCTGCCAGGTAAGTCCGGTAAACCTTGATTCGTACTTGATCTTTCCCATTGCTTTTCTGCAGCGGGCAAGGACTGTGGTGCGATTGCGAGTTGCAAACAGACCATAATAGCGGATCTTGCAAAAGCTCTTAGGCAGCACATGCAACAGGAACCGCCGGATGAACTCGGTGGTTTGAAGTGTGATCATCTTTTGCCTGCCATCCCTGTAGTCTTTCATGGTGAAAGTGATCAGGTCACCTTCGATGGTTTTAATGCGGCTGTTGGCAATGGCTACACGGTGAGAGTAACGGCCAAGATAGTTAATGATCTGCGCTGAGTTCCTGAATGGCTTCTTTGTATAGACTACCCAATCTTTTCGGTAAAGTGAGGTAACCATTTCACCGAAGTTCCTCCGTATTTTAAGGTGGTCAATACTCCCGGCAAGGGTCAATTGCTGGTCGGAATATGCCTTTTTCATGTAATACAAGAACTTGCCTTTAAACATCGCTGACAATACGCGCAACGGGATAAAGAACTTGCTGCGTGCGGCATGCCACTTTTGTTCCCCATCATCCCAACCGCCTGTGGGAACCATGGTATGCAGATGCGGATGATGCATGAGATTTTGACCCCATGAGTGTAAAATGGCTACCATGCCGGTCGTACTGTTGAGATACTTTCGGTCTTTAGAGAGCGTAAGCAGTGTTTCTGACGCGGCTTTGAAAAGGATATCATATACGATGGCCGGATTAATCAGGGCGATGGAATTTAACTCCGAAGGGATCGTGAAAACGATGTGAAAGTACCGGACCGGTAAAAGATCACAGGCCAGTTTGTCAACCCATTTTGTACGTTTTAAACCCTGGCATTGGGGACAATGCCGGTTACGGCATGAGTTGTAGAAGAAACGCATGTGACCGCACTGGTCACACCGGTCGGCATGGCCGCCCATGGCAGGTGTCCGGCAGTTTTTGATTGCAAAGAATGCTTTCTGCTGCACCGGCGACATGTTGAATTGCTGGCGGAACTGCTGACCGTATTGACGGATAATGCCTCCAACCCCCACGGGGGAGGTCGCTGTTAATGCATCCATGGTGACAGGTCAGATGGCAAGTGTGTCTAACGGGCTCCTCACACCCTGTAGGGAATACTGCTGGACATGCAGGTAACCGCTGGTGGTATGCAGTGATTTGTGGCCCATCATCAGCTGGATAATGGGAAGGGCAACTCCCTGTTCAAGAAGATGGGTAGCAAAACTATGCCTGAGCGAATCGATGCCAACATCTTTCTGTATGTTGGATTTTGCGAGTGCAGCTTTAAAAACATTCTGTACTGTTCGCGCAGAAATATGATCCCTGCTATAGCCCTCAAATAACCATTCCTGGGGTTTGTATCTGCGAAAGTATGTTCTGAGCAGCTCAAGCGCTACCGGGGATAAAATCGTATAACGTTCTCTGTCTCCTTTGGTCTTATGCAGATGTATCAGCATCC
>JBAXFZ010000245.1:0-6560 GCA_037139685.1 Bacteroidota bacterium | reverse complement strand
GGTGATCATCCATACACCTGGTGCCGAGGTGGAACACATGACCCCCGAAAATGCCGAACGGGCCCTCTACAGCGACATATTAAACCTGAATATCGGCCTGGCCGAGTACAGCCAGCTGCACGGCGTTCTCTCAAAGGTGGCAAAAACCTACGAGGTGCGCGACCTGCTGAAGGATGTGGTCGGCCAGCCGGGGCCACGTGAGGAACTGGTGGGCAACATCTGCCTGAATGAAAATACCTCCCATATCCGCGACTACCTGCTTGGCTTGCCGGCCGCTGACCTGTCGACTGTGCTTATCGAAGGAGTGCTGATGGAGAAGGATAACCTCACCAGGTTCCTCAGTAAAGGCCGTTATGAACTGATGCCGCTTCATAATTTTTTCTTTATGCGTGATTCGGCCGTGTGCCTGTCGAACAAGGTGCTTATTTCGAAAATGGCCAGCGTCGTGCGCGAACGGGAGTCGATCATCATGGAAAGCATTTTTACCCACCATCCGGAGTTTGGTGTTGAAACCATGAATCCCGTCCACTGGCCCCACCTGCAGGGTATTACCATCGAGGGGGGAGATGTTATCGTGGCCAGGGAGGATGTGCTGCTCGTGGGCACGGGAACCCGCACCACTTCCCAGGGAATCGATTTTTTGCTGGAATGGTACAAACAGGAGAAGCTGTCGAAGCACCTGCTGATCCAGGAGCTCCCGTTCAAACCCGAATCCTTCATCCACCTCGACATGGTTTTTACCCTGCTCGACCGCGACAAATGCATGGTTTACGAGCCTGTGATCCTCAAACCCAACAAACTGCAAACAGTTCATATTATTATAGAACATGGCAAAGTTGTCTCGATCTTCAACGAGGAGAACTTGCTGACCGCCCTGAACAAACTGGGTTTTGGCCTCGAACCGGTCATATGCGGAGGAACGGCCGACCCCTGGACACAGCAGCGCGAACAATGGCACTCTGGTGCCAACTTTTTCGCTATCGCTCCCGGCAAGGTAATCGGCTATGCCAGGAATACCTATACACTGGATGAACTCTCAAAACACGGCTTCGAGATCATCAAGGCCAAATCAATCATAAAATGCCATACCGAAATCGGCGATTATAAAAAATGCGTGATTGCCATCGAAGGCAGCGAACTTGCACGCGGAGGCGGCGGCGCACGATGCATGACGATGCCGGCAAAAAGAAAACCAGTGTAAGGAAAAGTGCATGTTGAACTTATTATAACATTTCTCCTATGGAAAAGCTCCTGCAACGTCATCTCCTTCTCCTGGGTTTGTGTATGCTTACCCTTGCTTCAACAGCCCAGGTACCATTCACCCCCTATGACAACCTGCCCGGCGTCATGAGGAGTTACAAGCCGGCATACAGTGACCAGTTGCCTGACTGGGCGAAGATGCTTTACCGTGTTCCCGTCAATTACAACGATGTAAGCAAAGCGTATGATTCCTATAAAATGCTTCATCGCGGCGGGGAGAGCGCCATCGAGAGGTATTTCCTGATCTGGCGTCGGGCTGCCGGGCCCAATGCGCTGCCCGATGGTACAATTTTGCTGCCGGATCCCGGAATATGGTATGGGAATCTGCGGAGGTCCCAGTTAGATGCAGCGAGCAACACGGGTTCATCCCGCTCCGCCGGCTCCGATTGGACCTTCCTCGGACCGAAGGAGACCTTCTGGCTTAACGAATCCGGTTCCGCCATACCATCCTTATCGTGTCCCTGGCAGGCCAATGTCTATTCGTTCGACGTGGCCCCTTCCGACAACAGCGTGATCTATTGCGGGACCGAAACCGGCTTCATGAATAAAACCCTTGACAAAGGGCTTTCCTGGCAACTCCTGGGGCAGGATTATCCTTTCGGAGGAGGGGTTACGGCGGTGGCCATTCATCCCACCGATCCCGGGATCGTTTATGTTGCCGCAGGGAACCAGGTGCACAAAACCCTGGATGGCGGGGCAACATGGAGCCCCCTGCTTCCGGCCGGCAACCTTTTTTATGCCGACCGGCTGAAGATCGACCCGCAGAACCCGCAGAAGATACTTGCGGCCTCGTCAAGCGGCGTTTTCATCAGTACCGACGGTGGATTAACATGGATAAAGCGATGGTCGGCCGCCGCCTATGACATCGAGATCAAACCCAACGACAACAGCCAGCTCTTTGCCCTGACCGAGAACGCTGGAAAATTTTCACTCATCCAGTCCCTGGATGGCGGGCAAACCTTCCAGGCTCAGCCGACCTTTCCTGCCACTGTTGTACAATCAAGCGGGGGTTTGCTGGCCATGACCCCTGCCAATCCCGGCATCATGATGGCCATCCTGCTGAGCGCCAACAACACTCCATACCTGCTGAAGGGCACCCTGGCAGGGAGTGCCTGGAACTGGGCTCTGCAGGCGACGGGAGGGACCGGTGCCTTCCCGATGGACAACGGCCAGGGCTATTTTGACCTGGCGATGGAGATATCGCCGGTGAATGCAAACGTTCTGCTGGTTGGCACCACGACACTCTTCAAAACTGTAAACGGCGGCAGTACCTTCACTGCCATTGGCGGCTATTCCGGCAACTTCAGCATACATCCCGACATCCAGGATATCAGGATGCTGCCGAACGGTGAAACCTGGGTGTCGACCGACGGGGGCATGAACCTCACAACTGACAATTTTGCCAGTGCTGCCAATTACCATGTGCGGGTGAACGGGCTCACAGGTTCCGACATGTGGGGCTTCGACCAGGGATGGAACGAGGATATTGTGGTCGGGGGCAGGTATCATAACGGGAATACCGCCCTGGCCGGGTTTTACCAGCCCAAGGCGTTGCGCATGGGCGGTGCCGAATCGCCTACAGGGTGGGTGCTCCTGGGAGAAAGCCGGCACGTGGCCTTCGATGATCTCGGCAATGGGTGGATTCTTCCTCAAACGGCAGCCGGCAAACCCGATGGCCGTTTTATCTTCAGCAAATACCCCAACATGGATGAATACGGCGGGCGCCGCAGCAACCTGGTCCATCACCCCAATTACTTCCGCACACTTTTCCTGGGCGAAGGAAACGGGTTCTGGAAAAGCACCGACATGGGGGTTTCATGGGACCTTCTCTATAACTTTCCCGCCAGGATAAGGTATTTGCAGGTAAGCTATAAAAACCCGCTTTACATCTATGCCGATATCGTGGGTGGCGGATTGTGCAAAAGCACCGACGGCGGGGTTACCTGGGAACTGAAACCCACCCTGACAGCTCCTCCCTACGGGACTTCCAGCTGGAAAGGGAAACTCTTCTTCGCCATCTCACCATATGATGAAAACGTGATCTATGCCTGCCTGCAGAACGGCACCTGGTCGGCCGATATCGGCAAGGTGTTCCGGTCGGCCGATGGGGGAGACACCTGGGAAGACTGGACCGGAACCCTTTCGGAGTATATGAAATGCCTGGTGATCCAGCCGTCGGCCGACGGGCTGGACCTGGTTTATCTTTTTACAAACGCCACCGGTGGTAAAACGGCAAAGGTCTATTACCGCAAAACCGGCATGTCCGGTTGGAACCTCTTCAGCAACAATTACCCGGCAGGGATGACCACAAACATGGCCCTTCCCTTTTTTCGCGACAGCAAGCTGAGAGTTGCCGGCAATGGCGGGGTATGGGAATCACCCATGGCCGATACTGCTTTCCTTCCTGTCCTCAGCCCCTGGACCGCGACCGCCCATGTAGCCTGCATGACAGACACAATCAATTTTGATGACCATTCCATACTGAACCACACCGGTGCAACATGGCACTGGGCAATTACCCCACCGCCGCAATGGATTGAGAATCCAGGAATCAGGAACCCCCGGGTGGTGCTGGGAACCCCGGGCACATACGATGTAAGCCTCACAGTGACGAAAAACGGGCAGAGCTATTCAAAAACCATCCCGGCCATGGTGACTGCCTCCACCTGTCCCTCGATCTATGATTGCAATAACCCTGCCGACCTCGATAAGAGCGGCTGGTCACTTCTTTATGTCGACAGCCAGGAACTCAACTACCCGGGACTGGCCACCATGAGTTTCGACAACGATCCCTCCACCATCTGGCATACCCGATGGAGCACAGGCAATGATCCCTATCCGCATGAGATCCGCATCGGGATTGGGGGGCGTTACAAGATCAGCAAATTCACCTACCTTACCCGGCAGGATGGAGAGAACGGCCGCATCAGCAACTATGAGCTGTACATCAGCAATGATACGCTGAACTGGGGATATCCAGTTAAAACCGGCCAGTTTGTCAATACATCCGCCCCGCAGACAATTGTGTTCGACACCGCGAAAACGGGCAGCTATTTCCGGCTGGTAGCCCTGTCGGAGGTGAATGGAAATCCCTGGGCGTCGGCTGCGGAATTCACACTGACAGGATGCGTCGACTGGCCAGCCGGCATCGGGCCCGGAAAATTCACTGACAAAGTTACTGCCTTTCCTGTCCCGACAGACGGCCAGGTGAGCATCTCCATGCCAACGGGTGATAACTTCACATATGAGGTAATTTCTTCAGCAGGCAGGATTGTTAGCAAAGGAACCATAGAAAACTCTTCAGATGCCTGGACTTATAACCTGGGCAGTTGCAAACCCGGGATTTACCTCATTAAACTGACCAGCGGGCGGGAAGTGAATTATTTTGTAAAAGTTGTGAAGAGGTAGAGGATGAACTGCAGATCCGGCAGAATCCTGTCAAAACATGTTCCCCCCTGATGGATGGAACGGTTGGGGAGAACATTGGGTGATCCGGAAATTGACTGCATCCGGTAATGCAATGGCAGAGTCAGGTTGACAGTTAGTTACCGGAAAATTCGCTTAACTCGGGAATGTATGTGATACAAAATGTTTAAATTGCCTGCTGAAATCATGTTTAAGTTATTAATAAGGAAAATGATAAGGAAATATCCATAAACCATAGCGTTCCTGCAGGAACTGAATGATCATGGCAGATATTCCATCCGGTCCGAAATGAAAAAAATTATCCGATGAAAGTGACTAAAACTGTTATCCCCGTTTTACTGGCGACTCTCTGGATCAGTATATCGGAGTTTGCCAGGAATGAATTTATTGTAAAATCCTTTTGGATCAGCCATTACCAGGGACTCGGGCTTACCTTTCCTTCATCACCCGTAAATGGGGCGATGTGGGGAATCTGGTCGCTGATGTCGGCAGTTGCTGTTTTTATATTTGCAAAAAAATTCACCCTGGTCCAAACCACTTTCTTATCGTGGTTCGTCTCGTTTGCCATGATGTGGACGGTGATCGGCAACCTTGGCGTGTTGCCTTTCGGTATGCTCTGGTATGCTGTACCTTTGAGCATCCTCGAGTCATTTGTTGCAGCACTTATTGTAAAATATTTTTTAAATAAATGAGTATTCCGACTGAAATTAGCTGAGCAGAAACATTTGGAGAACTGTTTTATGCTGACGGGAATCGACTAAAACCTTGTCCCACCTGCTGCTGTTCGGACAATTCAGTGTAAGCTCAGAAACAGTTAGATTTCATTGACATTCCTATGAATACCCTGGTTCTTTAATGATACCGGAAATACAAAGCTTATGCAAACATCAGCATTTACAGCTGGTTTTAACGGCCTTACGTTTCCTTTCCTGTTTTAAATGCAATTCATCGAAGTAACTTTATAATTTTGTTAACCAGAGTCTTAATATAAAAATAAACCAAACAAATTATACCATGTCTGAAAAAGTAATCCTCATCACCGGAGCATCCTCCGGTTTTGGCAAGAGTTGTGCTGAATATCTCAGTCTCAAGGGCTATAAAGTTTATGGAACAAGCCGCAAGCCGGCCAGCCCTGGGGCATCCTGGGAAATGATCCAGATGGATGTCAACGATGACACATCCGTTGCCCGTGGTGTCGCGCTCGTCATTGCAAAGGAGGGGCGCCTGGATGTAGTTTTGAACAATGCCGGTTATGGCATAGCCGGTTCTGTTGAGGATACTTCCACAGAAGATATGAAGGCCCAGTTTGAAACAAACTATTTCGGCATGTTCAGGGTTTGCCGCGAGGTACTTCCTGTGATGCGGAAGCAGAAATCGGGATATATCATCAATGTCGGCTCCATCGCCGGCTCCATAGGCGTCCCCTTCCAGGGTGCCTACAGTGCCTGTAAATCGGCTGTGCAGAACCTCACCGAGGTGCTGCGGATGGAGGTGAAGCCATACGGCATCAAGGTTTCCCTGATCGACCCGGGCGATTTTAAAACCGGGTTTACCGACAGCCGCGTAAAGACCAGTCAGTCAGTTTCAAACCCCGAATATGCGGAGCGTTTTGCCAAGGCCCTGCAAACTATGGAACACGACGAACGGAAGGGCTGCGATCCGCTGGAACTGGCCAGACTGGTTAATAAAATCATCAGCAGCAAATCACCCCGGCTGCGATACATGGTAGGCCCGGCCATGGAGATCTTTGCCGTCCACCTTCGCAAATTCCTCCCATCCGGGATCTTTGAGGGCATAATCATGTCAACCTACAAGATCTACCCTTCTCCGCATCTTCTTTTTTCATTTTGCACTTTTCATTCTGCATTTTGCAT
>JBAXFZ010000244.1:0-6564 GCA_037139685.1 Bacteroidota bacterium | reverse complement strand
GTATTACATGTCGTATACCGGTTATGACGGCACAAACGCCCGTGTGGCGGTCGCCACCGGGAAAGATTTTACCCATTTAAAAAAGCAGGGACTGATTGTCCCTCACATCACCTATGCCGAATTTGTTTTCCTGGCAGAATCGGCCGGCAAGGTCAATGAAAACTATTACCGGAACCAGACCTTTTATTACCAGGAGGCGGATCCTGAAAAAAAGATGCTGCTTTGGGACAAAAATGTCATCTTTTTCCCAAGGAGAATCAACGGGATGCTGGTTTTTCTGCATCGCATCAGGCCGGGGATCCAAATCGTTTCTGTAAAAAGCCTGAAGGATCTGACCAGGGAGTTTTGGCAAAATTATTTTCTCAACTTCCAGGATCACATTGTACTCGACCCGGTTCACCCTCATGAATTAAATTATATTGGTGGCGGCTGCCCTCCGATCGAAACGGAACATGGCTGGCTGTTGATTTACCACGGAGTGGAAAAAACCGCCAAGGGGATGGTATATTCAGCGTGTGCCGCTGCTTTGCTTGACCTTGATACCCCGAACAGTGAAATTACGCGTTTGCCTTATCCACTGTTTTCCCCCGAATTGGAATGGGAGCTAAAGGGCGATGTGGATAATGTTGTCTTCCCGACTGGAACGGCCCTTTTCGGAGACACCTTGTTTATATATTACGGAGCAGCCGATTCTCATATTGCCTGCGCATCGCTAAGCATTTCCGCATTGCTGGCTGAATTAATCAGTTTTAAAAAAGAAAAATGAAAAATAACAGAACTTCCGGTGATCAGGGGGAAATCCTGATACTTACCTCCTACCCGCCAAGAGAGTGCGGCATTGCAACCTATTCGCAGGACCTGATAACCGCGCTCAACAACAAATTCAGCAGATCGCTCTCCATGAAGGTTTGCGCCCTGGAATCACGCGTGGAAAATTACACCTATCCCGACGAAGTAAAATACATCCTTAACACATCATCCGCCATTGAATATGAAAAACTGGCATTGAAGATAAACAGCGACGCCCGGGTTCAGACCGTGCTGGTGCAACATGAGTTTGGCTTTTACAAATTACAGGAACAGCCATTTATCCGGTTTTTATACCTGCTTTCGAAGCCTGTCGCGATCGTGTTTCATACAGTTCTTCCTCATCCTGACAAGCTGTTAAGGGTAAAGATCAGGAACATTGCAGCGGTTTGTGACTCCATCATCGTGATGACAAACCACTCTGCAGCAATCCTGGTCTCCGGTTACGGTCTTCCAGGGCAGAAGATAAACGTTATCCCCCACGGAACCCACCTTGTTCCGCATTTAAACAAGGAATCGTTAAAGGCAAAGTATGGGCTTGAGGGACGAAAAGTCCTGACAACCTTTGGCCTGCTCAGCTCAGGAAAAAGCATCGAAACCACCATTGACGCATTACCTGGTATTATTATACAAAATCCTGAAACAGTATTTCTCATAATTGGCAAGACCCATCCTGAAGTTGTTAAAGCCGAAGGAGAGAAATACAGGGAGATGCTCTCCCGGAAAGTTGACGGATCTGACCTCAATGATCATGTGAAATTTATCAACAAGTACCTTGACTTGCCCGAACTACTCGAATACCTGCAGCTTACCGACATTTACCTTTTTACAACCAACGATCCCAACCAGGCCGTCAGCGGCACATTCGCCTATGCCATGAGTTGCGGGTGCCCCATTATTTCCACGCCGATCCCCCATGCACTTGAAATGTTGGATGAAAACACCGGGATCATCTTTGATTTTCAGAATCCGGGACAGCTTGCCGAAAGTGTAACCAGGTTGCTGAACGACGAACCTCTGCGCAATAAAATCAGCATGAATGCCCTGGAGAGAATTGTTCCCACATCCTGGGAAAATTCTGCGGTCGCGCATGCAATGCTTTTTGAAAAAATGGGCAGGGGAAAAGTAACCCTGAAATACAATCTGCCGGAGATAAAACTCGACCATTTAATGCAGATGACCACAGAAACGGGAATCATCCAGTTTGCCCGAATCAACCAGCCGGATATTACAAGCGGCTATACCCTTGACGACAATGCTCGGGCACTGGTTGCCTCGTGCATGTACTTCAAACTGACAAAAGATGAACGGATACTTCCCGGAATATATAAATATCTTGCCTTTATAAGTCACTGCCTTCAGCCAGATGGCAGTTTTTTAAACTATACCGGCCAGGATAATAAGTTTACCGACCAGAATTACATGACCAATCTCGATGATTCCAACGGAAGGGCGATCTGGGCACTGGGATACCTGGTTTCTTTCATCGAAACATTGCCATTGAAAATAATTGCAGAGGCCGAAAACATCCTCCTGCAATCCATTCAACGGATAAGCACGGTTCACTCCCCAAGGGCCATGTCTTTTGCGATTAAGGGGATCTGTCTTTATAATAGCGTGATTAAAACCCCGGAAAATCTTCTTCTGGTAAAAATACTTGCCGACCGCCTTGTAAGGATGTACATGCATGAAGCAGACGGACAATGGGATTGGTTTGAGGGTTACCTCACCTATGCCAACAGCATACTGCCGGAAGCTTTGCTGTATGCATGGCTTCTTACGGGAGACTTGGTTTACAAAGAGATCGCCCTGTCATCCCTGAACTTCCTCCTCGCCCAGACCTTCACTGAAGAGGGGATTAAGGTGATTTCAAACCAGGGCTGGAAGCGGAGAGGTGAACCTGCCTGCAGTTTTGGCGAACAGCCCATCGATGTTTCCTATACCATCATGACCTTAAGCAAATTTTATAATGTGTTTGGCGGTGAGGCCTACCGCCTCAGGATGGAAACCGCATTCAACTGGTTTTTAGGAATGAACCACCTGCACCAAACCATTTACAATCCATGCACAGGCGGAAGTTACGATGGACTTGAGGAAACCCATGTCAACCTGAACCAGGGGGCAGAATCAACAGTCAGCTACCTGATGGCAAGGATAACCATGGAACTCTCTGAAAACCAAGCGATACATTCTGCTTCCGTTTCCACATCCACAGTGAAACATGCTGAATATCTTCGCGTTATGGAATTTTAGACAGTAGTAAGAAATTAAATACTATAACTCATACCTGGAGTGTCACGGAAAAAAAGGAAGTTCAGGCTCTCAACTGCTTCCTGTTCCACTGAAAAGGTTATAAAATCAAACAGGTAAAACCCTTTGAAAAAGTGTGAATTATACAAACAATTTCAGGAATAATGTAAAACTTAATGCGTAAAAGTCCCGCACCTTTGTAACGTTACGTGAATACCTTTGAAGAAGCTGAAAATCATTACCCGGTAAAACAAAAACCCGTTTGAAAATATACATCAAATATATGGTCAGCATCCGCTGCAAACTGGCGGTAAAGGCAATCCTGAAAAAGCTCGGGCTGCACTTCATTGTTGTTGACCTGGGGGAAGTGGAGATAATGGAAACAATATCCGTGGAACAACGGGACCTCCTTGCTGCTGCCTTGCACGAGTCGGGGCTTGAACTGATGGATGACAGGAAAGCCGTTTTGATAGAAAAGATAAAAAATGTAATCATTGAAATGGTTCATTACTCTGATGAGATGATCAAGATGAACTTCTCCGACTACCTGAGCTCTAAATTAAATCATGATTACACCTACATGGCAAACCTCTTTTCAGAGGTGCAGGGAACAACGATTGAACATTTTATCATATCTCACAAGGTTGAACGGATCAAGGAGCTCATCATCTACGATGAACTGAACATTACCGAAATTGCATGGAAACTCAATTACAGCAGTGTCGCCCACCTTTCAAACCAGTTTAAAAAAGTAACCGGCCTCTCCCCTTCTCATTTTAAACAGATGAAGGATAAAAGGCGAAACCCGATCGAAGATGTCGGAAATTAATCACGACCCAATGGCTATGCAGGACAAAACGGATGAATTACTGATTGCACGCAACGAACTTGCCCTGCAAAAGGAGGAATATGCGAAGCTGGCTGCCGAACTGATTACAGCACGAAATGAACTCGACTTTCAAAAAAAGGAGAAAGGAAAACGGGCTGCTGAACTTGGTATTGCCAATATCGAACTTGCATTCCAGGACAAGGAAAAAGGAAAGCGGGCAGCTGAATTGGGCATCGCTAATATTGAACTCGCATTCCAGGATGAGGAGAAGGAAAAAAGGGCTGCAGAGCTGGGTATTGCCAATATAGAACTGGTCTTCCAGAATGAGGAGAAGGAAAAAAGGGCTGCGGAGCTGGGCATTGCAAACATAGAGCTGGTTTTTCAGAATGAAGAGAAAGAAAAGCGGGCTGCCGAATTAATTATAGCAAACAAAGAACTTGTCTATCAGAACAACGAAAAGCAAAAAAGAGCGGAAGAGTTAAGGATTGCCATTTATGCCCGAAGCCTGATCGAAGCCAGCCTCGACCCGCTGGTCACCATCAACACCGAAGGCAAGATAACCGACATGAACGAGGCAACGGCAAACATAACAGGCCTGTCGCGCAAGAACCTTACCGGCACCGATTTCTTCAACTATTTTACTGAACCCCAGAAGGCCCGCGAAGTATACCAGAAAGTTTTTGCAAAGGGATCCGTTGCCGATTCCCCGCTTACGCTAAGGCACAAGGATGGCAAACTTACCGATGTCCTGTTCAACGGATCCGTTTATAAAGATGAAAACGGGAATGTGCTTGGAGTGGTGATCGTTGCACGCGATGTAACGGCCCAGAAACTGGCATCGCAATATGCAAGAAGCCTGATTGAGGCGAGCCTTGACCCTCTGTTTACCATCAGCCTGGGCGGAAAAATCACCGACATGAACGATGCCTCGGTAAACATCATCGGGATTTCACGTGAGCGGCTGATCGGCACCGATTTTTTCGATTATTTTACCGATCCCCGGAAAGCGCGGGAGGTTTATGAGGAGGTCTTTGACAAGGGATTTGTAACTGACTATCCCCTGACGATCATGGACGGAAAACTGACTGATGTATTGTTTAACGGGTCGGTTTATACCGATGCCAGGGGGAAAGTGCTTGGGGTTGTAGTCGTTGCAAGAGACATTAGCGACCAGAAAAGAATAGAAACGGAGTTGACCGAGGCGATCGTATTCGCCGAGCTGGCAACCGGGATTGCAGAAGAGGCTAAGATCAAGGCGGAAAATGCCACACAGGTCGCTGAAAATGCCGTAAAGGCCAAGCAACAGTTCCTTTCGAACATGAGCCATGAAATCCGTACGCCGATGAATGCCATTATCGGCTTCACCAAGGTTGTGCTGAAGACGGAATTGTCGGCAAAGCAAAAGGAGTATCTCACCGCCATTAAAATGAGCGGAGATGCCTTGATCGTATTGATTAACGACATTCTTGACCTGGCTAAGGTGGATGCGGGAAAGATGATTTTCGAGCAAACTCCCTTTAAAATATCGCTCTCCATATCGGCGATGCTGCACCTTTTCGACACCAAGATCCAGGAAAAAAACCTGGAACTTGTTAAAGTCTATGATAACAATATCCCGGCTGTTGTGGTCGGAGACCCGGTACGCCTGCACCAGATCATCCTGAACCTGGTGAGCAATGCCGTAAAGTTTACAGCAGCAGGAAAAATCACTGTAAGTGTGAAACTGTTAAAGGAAAGCCCAGAAACCGTCACCATCGAATTTTCGGTAACCGATACAGGTATAGGAATAGCGGAGCACAAGATAGCCAGGATTTTTGAAAACTTCCAGCAGGCTTCCAGCGGCACTTCACGATTGTACGGAGGCACCGGACTTGGCCTTGCCATTGCCAAACAACTGGTTGAAGCACAGGACGGAACGATCCGGGTAGAAAGCAAACTCAATGAAGGCTCAACCTTCAGCTTTATCCTGAACTTCCTGAAAACAAGAGTCGAAGCAGAAACTGACTCGGATGTACTTGCCCTTGATCTCGAAATAACAAATATCAGAGTGCTGGTTGTTGAGGATATACCACTCAACCAGCTGCTGATGAAAACCCTGCTGGATGAATTCGGGTTTGAACGCGAAATTGCAGCGAATGGAAAAATAGCTATCGAAAAGCTGAAGGCTGCCGATTATGATGTGGTG
This sequence comes from Bacteroidota bacterium, assembly GCA_037139685.1. Lineage (GTDB taxonomy): Bacteria > Bacteroidota > Bacteroidia > Bacteroidales > FEN-979 > CAIVAT01. The sequence continues at coordinate 493 of JBAXFZ010000244.1, read as the reverse complement.
CTGATGGACCTGCAGATGCCCGAGATGAATGGGTTTGAAGCCACGGAATACATCCGGAACACCATGCACTCCGACATACCCATTATCGCCTTAACGGCCGATGTAACCACAGTTGACCTGGCAAAATGCAAAGCAGTAGGCATGAACGATTACATTGCCAAACCTGTTGATGAAAGACTGCTGTACAGTAAAATTGTCGGGTTGGTAAAGAAACCGCTGGTCAATGCCGACACATTGCATGATGCAGAGATGAAACCGGCAGCGGCAAAATTCAGGTGCACCGACCTGGAGTACCTTATACGCCGGACAAAATCAAACCCCAAGCTTATGATGGAGGTGATTTCACTTTACCTTGACCAGACGCCCGTTCTGATCAGCGCCATGAAACAAAGTTTCAGGGATAAGGACTGGACTTCGCTGCATGCCGCGGTTCACAAAATGATTCCCTCCTTTGCCATCATGGGGATCAGCAGCGACTTTGAAAACATGGCCC
>JBAXFZ010000243.1:0-6573 GCA_037139685.1 Bacteroidota bacterium | reverse complement strand
CCTTTAAGATTAATATAAGGAGCTACAAAATACCCATCCTTTTCTACCCTGGAGGTCATATTGGGAATAAATTTTTCGTTTATCCAGTTAACCGTGCCGGAATATTGATTTTCTGATTTTTCAATATCATAAGTAAGTGTATACTGATAATCGGCCCCGTCGGTTGTGTGTGAATCGATAAAGAAATCGGGCATCCATTTGTTGAACATCTGAAGCCAGGCTTGCATTTCAGGGGTGTCGGCCTTCAGGAAATCACGATTGAGATTGAGATTGTTGGCATTGGTTCGCCACCCCATCTCCGTTGGTCCGTTCTGGTTGATCCGGTTGAAGGGGCCGAAACGCTCATGTCCGTCAACATTGAAGATGGGAATGAAGAGGATAGATACATTGTCGAGTAATTTTGTTGCTGGAGGAGATTCTTTTTCAACCGGGTTAATGTTGGCCTTTCCCCCCAATATCATGTCGCGGATGAGCATCAGTCCGGCATCCTTGCCTTCGCATTCCCCTGCATGTATGCAGGCCTCCATCAGCAGGAGGGTCCGACCTGAGGCGTGGATGGCTTCCGGGGTGGTTAAACCGTCACGGTCGACTATGAGCATCGGCAGATCGCGACCCTGCGGACTCTTCCCGAACGTGGTGTAGGTAATCATCTTCGAAGCCCCGGCAAGCTGCTTACAGTAATCGATGGTTGGCTGGTAGCGGGAGGTCTCAAGAGTCCCCGATCTTTCATAGACTGTTTGCCATTCGGCATTCTGTGAGTGGGTGACAACCAGCGACATAAAGCATGAAAAAGCAAGTAGAATCGTTTCATAATGCAGGATTTCTGAGTTGTCAAACTTACATAAAAAAAATCAGGATGGAGAAACTATTTAACCCTGTTTTGTTTCTTATTGCTGAAATATTTCTACCTTTGCCCTGTGTCGCCGGTTTTCTGATGCCGGGGACGTTTCATAATTTTCAGGCATGGATAAAGTATTGATTGATATCCTGGAACGGGTCAGGGAGCTTTTTTACAAGTACGGCGTACGGAGTGTTTCGGTTGATGATATCTGCCGGGATCTCGGGTTGTCGAAGAAAAAGCTCTACCAGTTTGTCTCCAGCAAAACCGAATTGGTTGCAAAACTGCTGGAACTTGAACGCCAGAATTTTGAGATCATCTTTGACCGGAATAATTTTGAAGGTATAAATGCCATCGATATACTGCTTATCGTCAGCCGTGAACTTGGCGAGCGGTTCCGCGACGTAAGCCCCTCGATGACCTTTGACCTGAAAAAATATTATCCTGAGATTTATCACAACCATGTTGATGAGCGAATTGAGTTCATCTACCAGAAAATCCAGATAAATCTCCAGAAGGGAATCAGCCAGGGCATGTACCGCGATGATCTCAGTATTGAACTGGTTGCCAGGCTTTATATGAGAAGACTGATCGATCTGCATAATCCCGAGTTCTTCCCGGCCGACAAATTTTCGTTTCAAACACTCTTTGATGTTATGTTCGACAATTTTATCCGCGGCATTGCAAACCCTGCCGGTATCGATTATTATGAAAAACAAAAACGTAAGGTAAACTTTAAAAAATTCAACCAATAACAATGAACTACCGGCTTTTCTGCACAATTTTACTTTCCTGCATTTTCTCAGCCCAGCTCCTTCAGGCACAAAATCCCTCCTCCGCCACTGCAGGCGCTGTGATGTCCTTTTCGCTCGACCAGGCACAAACATATGCCTATGAGAATAATTACGACCTTAAGAATTCGTCAACCGATGTTGAGATCGCCGGGAAGATGGTCAAACAAAACACCGCAATCGGGCTGCCCCAGATCAATGCCGGGATTGATTACATGGATTACCTGAAGACCCCTACAACCGTAATCCCGAACTTTATTCCCGATCCGACCGGCCTGGCTCCCAAGACGCTGGAGGTGTCTTTTGGCGTGAAATATAATGTCAACGCCAAGGCCACCTTAACACAGCTTATCTACAGCGGGCAGTACCTGGTTGGTTTGCAAACCGCAAAGGCATACCTGGAAACGGCAAAACAAAAAAATCTGAAGGATAAGGTCGATGTGAGAGACCTCGTTGCAGATGCCTATGTCAGGCTGCTCGTGATCGACGAGGCGCTGCAGATACTTGACTCAACCTATACCGTGGTAAACCGGTTGGTCGATGAAGCCCGGAAAAGCTATCAAAACGGCTTAATAGAGGATATTGATGTAGAGCAGGCCGACCTGAACCGGATCAACCTTGAGGCGCAGGTTAAGGATACACGCAATGGCAGGAACCTGGCCTATTCCTCGCTGAAATTCCTCATCGGTTTAAAAGCTAACCAGGAGATGACCCTTTCTGATAAACTTCCCTTTTTCCTGGCGCAGATCGACAGGGATGCACTCATCAATCAGCCTTTTGACTACAGGAACAACATGGATTATACCATGCTGAAAAAAGCCGACTACCTCGTGCTCATGCAGTATAAACTGGCAAAAACCGCCTATCATCCAACCCTGGCAGGCTTTTTATCCTACGCCCAGGGTGCCCAGCGGATGCAATGGAATTTTGGCAAAGCAGGCGAGCCATGGTTTAATACTATAAACTGGGGTGCCAGCCTTACCATACCCATCTGGTCGAGCGGAAGCCGTAAATATACCGTTGACCAGGCCCGTCTCAATGTCGAAAAAACAAAGGTTGCCGACGAGAAGGTGCGGGTTGGACTTGAACTGCAGGTTGAGACCGCAAAAAAGGACTTCAGCAACGCTTACTCTGTTTACCAGAATAAAAAGAAGGGCTTCGACACGGCCCTGAAGATATACGAAAAGACCCTGGCAAAATACAAGATGGGCGTTTCGTCAAGCACCGATCTTAACCAGCGTTATGCGCAATTCCTCCAGTCGAATGGCGATTATATGATGTCGATCTACACGGTGCTGAGCAGCAAGATCAAGCTGAGCAAACTGATGGAGAAATTTTAACCCCTCCCCGGGCGCCAGGCCTGTCAATATCCTGCATAAAACCAAAAGAGGCTGCCTTAATTGAATAAAGCAGCCTCTTTTAATTTGCCGGATTCCTCTATTTTCTCCTGGCAATGCGGTTCGACCTTCTTCTCCTGATCCCCGCGGTCATCTGGGCGTCGATCAGCAGCATGGCGGGTACAAAGACCAGTGTAAGGAATGTAGCGAAGCTGAGCCCGAAAATGATAGTCCACGAAAGCGGTCCCCAGAAGGCAACGTTGTCGCCCCCGAAATAAAGATGGGGATTGAGTTCGGTGAAGAGTGTGGTGAAGTTGATGTTCATCCCCACGGCAAGCGGAACCAGGCCGAGCATGGTAGCTGTAGCTGTAAGCACGACGGGGGTGATCCTCGTTTTCCCTGCATTGATGATGGCCTCCTGGGTCTTCATGCCGCGTGATTTAAGTTCATCGGCGAATTCAACAATCAGGATTCCGTTTCGAACCACGATACCACCCAGGGCGACAATTCCAAGCCCGGTCATAATAACGCTTATCGTCATATGAAAGATGGCAATGCCAAGCAAAACACCGATCACGCTGAAGATTACCTCGCTCAGGATGATGAACGACTTGCTCAAAGAGCCAAACTGGGTGATGAGGATGAAAAAGATGAGCCCGATGGCGATCATCATGGCCTTGATCAGGAACAGCATGGTTTCGCTCTGGTCTTCCCGTTCACCGGTTAAGTTGATCTCAACGCCCTTTGGCATATTATATCCCGGCAGCAACTTGGTAATATTGGCTACCACTTCGTTGGCTGTATAACCCGAGAGGACTTCGGATGATATGGTGATGACCCGCTTCAGGTTCTTACGCTTGATCCCGCCATAGGTATCCTTGTATTTGATCGTGGCAACCGATGAGATAGGGATTTGCCTGAGGAGCCCCGAATTCATGTCACGATAGGTTATCTTTGCATTAATGACCTGGTTGACATTGGCTCTTTGCTTTTCTGAATATCTCAGCATAATCGGGTATTCATCCTCATTCTCCTTATACTTCGAAATCTCCTTCCCAAAGATGGCCGTGCGCATCTCCAACCCGATCTGGCCAAGCGATAAACCTTCACGGTTTGCCCTGACCCGGTCGATGTCGACGATCATCTCGGGCTTGTTATTGTCAAAATCGGACTTCAGCTGTTCGATCCCGGGCACATGAAGCGAGTCAAGATAGGACTTGAAGCTGACCGAGGCGGCGATGAGTTCGTCAAGGTTCTCACTGGTGATTTCAATGTTGATTGGTTTCCCGGTCGGAGGTCCGGAATGGTTTTTTTCAACACTGATGATAACTCCCGGGATATTCTTCAGGTTTCCACGGATTTTGTTCATGTAGTCCTGTGTGGAGACCCCATTCCTGAATTTACTTTCGATAAAGTTGATGGTGACCTTTCCTTTATTAGAGGAGACCGAACGGTCGAACATCCCGTCGCCCGCATTGAACCCTACATTTGTGATAACGGATTCAACGATGGGGTTGTTTTTGCCGAGAACATTGTTCACCTTGTTTTCGACCAGGCTGGTCACCGAATCGGTTACATGCTGATCGGTCCCCTCCGGCATCTTGACAAAGACATTCACATAGGTGGGAATGTTGTTCGGGAAGAAGAGCACCTTCGGTTTGGTTACACTCGTAATAAAGATGACGGCGAAGAACATTGCAATCACCGAAACCAGGACATACCATGGATTTCGGCCTCTCAGCACAAAAAGCAGCGTTTTTTCGTAGCCGCGCATTGCTGCGGGCCATACCCTGGTCTGAAAACCAATGATGGCGTTTTTCAGGACAAGGCGGTAGAATCCGTTGAGGAGCAGCGCAAGGATGAAAATATTTCCGATTGCGAATCCTCCCGCCAGGTATGAGAACATGGCAAGTACGAAGAGGATCGAACTGGATATCAGCAGTCTTCTTTTGTTGGTTTTATAATCAGTGTCTTCATATTCATGTTTCATGAAGGTAACGGCAAACACTGGATTGATGATATAGGCAACAAAGAGCGACGCAAACAGGGTCAGGATCAGGGTTACAGGCATGTAATGCATGAACTTTCCAACGATTCCCGGCCAGAAAGCCAGAGGGAAAAAGGGGGCCAGGGTTGTAAGCGTGCCTGACAAAATCGGGAGAAAGACCTCACCGGCGGCATTTTTTGCCGCCTTCACAATATCGGGCTCTCCCCGGTGCAGCCGGTGCGTGTTTTCGATTACTACAATGGCATCATCGACAATGATCCCCAGGGCAAATATAAACCCGAACATAACGATCATGTTCATGGTAAAGCCCAGGCTTGGCATGATCAGGTAAGCCACAAACATCGAAAGCGGCACCGAGAGGGCGACAAAAAAAGCATTGTTGAAACCCATGAAAAACATCAGGACAATGATCACCATGATAAACCCGATGATGATTGTGTTATTAAGCTCCTCGAGCGTGCTCTTGGTAAAGCGCGACTGGTCGCCCGTGATGCTCACAGTAAGATCGGGTGGCAATGAGTTTTTCTGCATCCCTGCCATGATGGCCTTGATCTTGTCGGATGCATCGATCAGGTTTTCACCGCTCTTTTTAATAACATTGAGGGTGATTACATTCTTCCCGTCGAGACGTGCAAAACTTTCCTGTTCCTTGAAGGAGTCCTTCACATCTGCAATATCCTGGATATAGATGGTGGCCCCGCTGGCCGATTTGAGCATGATGCTCCTTATCTGTTCGGGCGATTTGAACTGGCCGGCAAGCCGGATGGTGTACTTGGTCCCGAACGCCGTGATTGTGCCGGCTGAAACGGTAACGTTTTCAGCTGACACTGCCGATTCAATGTCGCGGAAGGAGACACTGGCGGCTTGCATCTTGTACATGTCCACATCGATCTGGATCTCACGCTCAAGCGCCCCCACGATATCAACACGGGTGATCTCCTTCAGTGTCTCTATTTTATCCTGGGCATCTTCGGCATACTTCTTCAGCCTTGGCAGGTCATAGTTCCCGGCAAGGTTAATATTCATGATCGGAATTTCAGAGAGGTCCACCTCCTTGATATCCGGGTCTTTCGGAAGGTTGCTGGGCAGGTTGGTCTTCGATTTGTCAACCGCATCGCGGACCCTTTGCTTGGCTTCAGAAACCTCGATGCCGGGGTTGAATTCAACGACGATGGTCGATAAATCCTGGATCGAATTGCTGGTAATCTTTTTAACATTGGCCAGCGATTTGCATTGCTTCTCGATCGGACGGGTCACCAGGTTTTCCATATCCTCGGGAGAGGTCCCGGGATAAACCGTATTAACCAGGATGGTTGGGATTACAATTTCGGGGAACTGCTCTTTTGGAATGCTGAAATAGGACAATAACCCAAGCGTAGTGATGATTATGGTAAGAACGTATATGCTGGTTTTGTTGTCGATCGACCAGCTTGTGGCAAAAAATTCCTTGAGTTTATGTTGTTTTTGTTTCATGGCAGGTTCAAATTAGAAGTCGATGAGCTGGCCATTGTAAAGGTCTTTATATCCGGCGGTGATGATCTTGTCGCCTTCGTTTAAACCTTTGCTGACTTCGGTAAGCCCGTTGAAAGTCACATATGG
>JBAXFZ010000242.1:0-6607 GCA_037139685.1 Bacteroidota bacterium | reverse complement strand
ATCATATGCCCGACCTGAACGGGATGGATACCATCAGGCTGATCAGGGAGCAATTCAAACTTACCCCCACCCGTCAGCCGGTTATCCTGCTTCACAGCTCCTCTGATGATCTGGCTATTTACGATGAATGCAAAAAACTTGGCGTGAGGTTCAACCTGACAAAACCTGTCAAAGCACAGGAGCTTTTTCATTACCTGAAAAACATCCACCAGCTGCCAACCCCGGAAGTCAAAGAGAAGGAGATCATCCCCTTTAACCTGACCGTCAATGTGCCTGGCAACAAATCGCCGGTTATCCTGGTTGCTGAAGATGTTGTTCTGAATATGCTGCTCGTGACCACAATCATCAAACAGATGATCCCCAATGTTACCGTAATTGAGGCAAACAGCGGGAAAGAGGCATTTGACATGGCTATTGCCGTTAATCCCGATTTAATCCTCATGGATGTTCAGATGCCGGAAGTAAGCGGTATCGACGGGACAATCCGGATAAGGAACCATGAAAAGTCAACAGGAAAACATATTCCGATTGTTGCCCTGACCGCAGGAGTGATAAAGGGAGAAAAAGAAAAATGCATGCAGGCGGGTATGGATGACTTCCTGACAAAGCCCATTGACAAGGTTGCCCTGCATAAAATGCTCGAAAAGCATCTTGCTTCTTTTAATAAGCAGGATGAAACTTCTTTGGTAAACACCGGCACGGATCAGGATATTCATCATTTTGACAAAGATGCCCTGCTCGGGTTCCTTGAAAACGAGCAGGATGTATTCGACGATTTGCTGAAGGAGGTTCCCGGCCAGTTTACCAGCGATATATACCGGCTCAGGACAGCCCTTGAAAACAAAAACAGTCCTGAGGCCATTAAAGCTGCCCACTCGATAAGAGGTGCCTCACTGAACCTGTTTTTCAGCACGCTTGCCAAGCTTGCGGAGGATATTGAGTTAGCCGGGGCGGGGGATTTGAACAAGATCAACCCGATGTTTGCTGACCTTGTTTCGGAATGGGAAAAGGTAGCCAGTATGATCAGGGATGCCACCAGGAAAGACAATCTATAAACCAGGTGATCCTAAAAGGGGTGATGTAAATTCCTGCCCTTGTATCAAGGCGTAACAACAACCTTGCAACAAATGAATAAAAGTTCGCAACAAACGGACTAACCATGCCTTGTCGCGTCAATTACCTTTGTAAAAAAAACGATATGGAACTATACAGACAAAATAAGGAATTTATCATCCGATATATCAATGCCCTCAGTGGTGTTGCCAAAACCCGGGAATTGATGCTCGAATATATTAATGATGAACAACTCCTGGGGCACATCGCCTTTTTCGATACGGTTTTTCCCAAATATGAAATGTTCATGGATGAGATAACGGCCGAAGGCAATCGTGTTGTGGTGATGGCGAGGGTAAAAGGAGTCCACAAAGGAGAATTCAATGGCATTCCTCCTACGAACCGGAACGTTGAATTTCCATTTGTCGTCAGCTATGACATCGAAGATGGAAAAATCGTTCACCACTGGCTTATTGCCGATCAGGTAGCCTTGATGGAACAACTGGGGGTAATGAAATCGCCCTCCTGAATTATTACGAATTAATTGGAATCAGCCAACTTTTTCTCCCTCTTTATTTGGAAATATCAACTTTATTAATAATTTTGCGACATGGAATATTTTTTAATATAACCTAACAACAATATTATTAATCACTTTTGCAAATATTCCGGGTTACAGTTTTAGTATCATATTTAGTTTTAATTAAAAATCATCCGATGGCATCATATTCATATCTCACTACCAGTCAACTAATTGTCTGCAGTATTATTTCCGACACCTGTTAGCCTAAGCGACAAGACAGGTTCAGATTTCTTATTTGTGGCCGATTCAAATTTTTCCTGTTACCTTAACCGGTAGAGGAAATTCATGCTAACCATTGCTCTCCGCTGCACTATCCCTGGAAGTTGACATCCAGTTCTCCCCCACAAAACAATTTTCTATTTGTCACAGGATTTAACAACAATTCCTGGTGTTGTTATTATACCTGTTCAATGGTTCCGGCTCCAACCAGGCATTATGAATAAAGTTATCCATAAAATCAAAAAAAGATGAAAAAAGCTTTACAACTGATACTGACATTCGTGTTTCTCTTTGCTTTCAGCAGTCTGAACGCACAAACCTATTGCATCCCGACATACACCCACGGGTGTGAATCAGGCAACGGGATGGTCCAGGTCCACCTGAATACGATCAGCCAGACAATTCCCTGCAGTGATATCCCCAATTATTACCATGATTTCACAGCCACGGGTACCGACCTGGCAAAAAACGGTTATTACATCCTGTCGGGTCAGACCCTGAACACGAATTTTTTCATCACTGTATGGATTGATTATAATAACAACAGTACTTTTGAAAGCGGCATCGAACTGGTAGGCAGCTACTCGTTCAGCAACCCGGGAGGCAGTTTCACGATACCCTTCTCCGTTCCCGGGACTGTTTCGACGGGTGCCAGGCGGCTCAGGATCATGTCCTCCACCGGCAATTTCATTTCGGACCCGTGCTTCGACCCGGGGTATGGCAACAGTTGTGATTTTACCGTCAACATTGTTCCGCCGGTCACACCACCTTCCGTTGTGACACAGGGAGCAACCGGAATTATGCCTACAACGGCAATTTTTAACGGTTCGGTAAATGCACACAGCAATTCCACCCAGGCAGAATTCCATTACGGTACCGATCTCAATTATGGATATACAATGAACGCCGTACCGTCGGTAATTACCGGCAACAGTACCACGAATGTGACCTGTTCCCCCTCCGGGTTGCTGCCAAATACCACCTACCATTGCGAATTAGTTGGTTTCGGTGCAGGAGGATATGTTTCAGGCGGAGATATTACCTTTACGACCGATCCCCTTCCCGCACCGGTTGTCACCACCCTTGGCGCAACAGCGATAACAGGCGTTTCAGCCATCCTCAACGGAACCGTAAATGCAAAAAGTTCCGTCTCCACCACCTATTTCGAATATGGTACGACCCCTTCCTACGGCAGGACCATCAGCGGAAATCCTTCAAGTCTCAGCACCGGCACTCCCGAACCCGTTAACGCTTCCATCACCGGGCTTACGCTCAACACCATCTACCATTACCGGCTGGTCAGCACCAACGTTGCCGGCACAACCTTCGGTGACGACATGACATTTTCAACCCTTCCGACTCTTTACTGCACGCCTGTATTCAATTACGGCTGTGCCAATATCAATATGGGAACGACCTATTTCGGACTCAATAACATAGCCCAGAACATCGAGTGCTCCGGTTCCCCGAATTACTACCATGACTACTCCTCATCGGCATCCGCAGATCTTGCATTGGGAAACTCTTACCCCATTACGGTTGTATCAGGATACGGAGCCAACACCGTAACTGTATGGATCGATTACAACCAGAACAATATCTTTGACGGCGCATCGGAAGTTGTCGGTAATGCTTTCTGTAACAATGCAGGCACTCCCTATACATTCCCCATTACCATTCCTCCCTCGGCCTTAACCGGAACCACCAGGTTGAGGGTTATGACCATTTATTATTATTCAAACTACAGTTACCCGTCCGATCCCTGTTCAACTTCAGAATATTATGGAAATTGCGCCGATTTTGCCGTCAACATACTCTCATCGGCAGCACCATGCACAGCCACCACACTTGCGGCTTCCGGGATATCAGGAGCAAACGCGGCCCTTAACGGCACAATCAATGCCAACGGGTTTGAGACCGGGGTGTTTTTCGACTATGGTTTAACCTCCTCTTACACTGCAACCATCCCGGGAGTCCCCTCCGTGGCAACCGGCAGTGCCCCGGCCAGCATAACGGCCGCAATCGGCGGGTTGCTGCCAAACACCACCTACCATTTCCGGGTAAGGGGAAACAATGGCGGGGGTATTACAAACGGTGCTGATATGTCATTCACCAGCAGCCCGTTACTCCCGGTTGTAACAACAGGGGGTGCCTCCGGCATCGGGGGCACAACGGCAACACTCAACGGGACCGTTGATGCAAACAATTCTTCATCAGCCGTTTCCTTCGAATACGGGCCCACATCTTCCTACGGGTCAACCGTCACCGCCGATCCCTCATCCATTTCGGGTCACTCGGCCCAATCCGTTGCCGCACAGCTTAGCGGGCTCGTTCTGAACACCACGTATCACTACCGGATTGTCAGCACTAACGAGGCAGGAACATCCTACGGCGAAGACCTGACCTTTAACACGCTGGCAACCCCCTATTGCATTCCCGTGTTCAACTACGGGTGTGTCAACATTAACATGGGGTTAACCTATTTCGGGCTGAATGCCATCGCACAGGACATAGAGTGCTCCGGTTCGCCGAATTACTACCATGACTACTCCGCTCTGGTATCTGCAGATCTTGCATTGGGAAACACCTACGCAGTTACGGTTGTGGCGGGTTACGGCGCCAACACCGTAACGGTATGGATCGACTTCAACCACAACAATGTCTTTGACGGCACTTCTGAGGTTGTCGGGAATGTATTCTGCAACAATGCAGGCACTCCCTATACCTTCCAGATCACCATTCCGCCATCAGCTTTAACCGGATCCACCAGGATGAGGGTTATGACCAATTTTTACTACTCATACTACACTTACCCGTATGATCCCTGTTCAACTTCGGAGTATTACGGGAATTGCGCCGATTTCACAGTCAATTTACTGTCATCGGCAATAGCCTGTTCCGCCACATCAGTGACAGCCACCGGTTTGGCCGGGTCCGGTGCGACTCTCAACGGGACTATCAATGCAAACGGCTTTGCAACCGGGGTGTTCTTTGATTACGGGCTGACCGATTCTTACGGGACCACTCTCCATGCCACGCCTGCAGTTGTCGCTGGCAGTGCCCCGACCGACGTAACAGGCAACATCACAGGGTTGCTTCCAAATACAATTTACCATTTCAGGGTAAGGGGAAACAACGCTGGAGGAACAACCGCGGGCGACGACCTTACCTTAAACAGCAGTCCTGTGCCCCCTGTTGCCGCCACAGGAGGAATAACCAGCCTGGGAGGGACTACGGCAACTTTAAACGGCAGCGTTGATGCCAACAATTCCGGTTCATCCGTAGCTTTTGAATATGGGTTAACCGATTCCTACGGATCAACTATTACCGCTGCTCCGGCAACCATAAACGGTCATACCGTCCAGGCCGCCTCAGCCCCGATAAGCGGGCTTGATCTGAATACGCTCTACCATTACAGGATTGTGAGCACAAACGAGGCAGGAACATCCTATGGCGAGGACAAGAGCTTCACCACCCTGGCCACGCCCTATTGTATACCCGTATTTGCTTACGGATGTGCGAATATCAACATGGGAACCACCTATTTTGAACTGAATACCATTCAACAGCACATCTCATGTTCAGGATCTCCGGAATATTACCACGACTACACCTCCTCCGCGCAGGCCGATGTTGCAGTCGGGGGCACCTATTCCATCACTGTAGTTGCAGGATACGGGATGAACACCACCACCGTGTGGATTGATTACAACCACAACAACGTGTTTGACGGTGCTGCCGAAGTTGTCGGCAATGCATTTTGCTATACGGCAGGCATTCCATATTCGATCCCATTAACCATCCCGGCGGGAACACTTACAGGGTCAACAAGGCTTCGTGTCATGACCAACTATTATTACATGTATTACGCCTACCCGTATGACCCCTGTTCAACTTCTGAATACTATGGAAATTGTGCCGATTTCACGGTCAACATCCTCTCCTCTGCCACCCCCTGTTCAGCCACTACCGTTGCCGCTTCCGGGATTTCCGGACCCGGCGCAACCTTGAACGGCACCATCAACGCCAACGGGTATGATGCCGGCGTTTTCTTTGACTACGGACTAACCAACTCCTACGGGACAACGATTCCTGCCTCCATCCCTATCGTTTCAGGCAGTATCCCTGTTGATGTGAATGCCCCCGTTACCGGTTTGCTTCCCAATACCAGCTATCATTTCAGGGTGAGGGGTAACAACGCAGGAGGGATAACCTCCGGTGACGACCTTTCGTTTACCAGCAGCCCTGTCCCGCCCATCGTACTGACAGGGGGAATCAGCGGACTTGGCGGCACCTCAGTCACATTCAGCGGCACAGTGGATGCAAACAACTCGGTTGCTTCCGTTGCCTTTGAATACGGACTGACAACCTTATACGGCGCAACCGTTACGGCCACCCCTTCGAGCATATCCGGTCATTCCGCCCAGGGCGCCACGGCATTCGTTAACGGGCTCAATATGAATACGCTCTATCATTACCGGATCGTAAGCACAAACGAGGCCGGGACAACTTATGGCGACGACATGACCTTCACCACACTTCCTACACCTTACTGCATCCCGGTGTTCGGTTATGGTTGTGCCAACATCAGCATGGGATTAACCTATTTCGGGCTTAATGCAATTTCACAGGACATAACCTGTTCAGGATCACCGAACTACTACCACGACTACTCTCCTTCACTCTCCACCAACCTGGCACAGGGAGGAACCTACACCATTTCAGTTGTTGCAGGATACGGTATGAACCTTA
>JBAXFZ010000241.1:0-6614 GCA_037139685.1 Bacteroidota bacterium | reverse complement strand
CGGCAGTTTATGCAGGGCGGGTACAACAATCCCGATCAGTGCTCCAAGACCAAACCCGACGGCGACATCCGAAGGAAAATGGTCCAGCGACTTAATCCTGGCATACCCGATGGCCAGCGGAGGAACCGCGGCAGCGAGGTACACCAGGTATTTTACGGCACCGGCATCCGGATGATAGTCGCAATAGACCTTGGCCATAAAGAATGTACTGTAGGCACAGGAGCCGACATGCCCGCTGAAAAACGAATTCCGGGTATTGTTATTATTCATCCGCTCCTCCGCGGGTATATGAGAAGAGTAAACAAAGGGCCTGTAGCGGTTTATAAATGACGGGCCGAGCGGGCTGTAGTTGTAGAAGCTGAAGGTGATGGTGTGCCCTTCAACATACATGAACAGGATATGCAGCCAGTCTTTGCGGACATTTTTATCAATCATGAGCAGGCTGGGAAGAAGAAAAATTCCAATCTCGCCATAATCGGAGATTTTTTTATACAACGCCCTGTCGGATGCCTTTTGATGCAACGACCATTGATCTATTGAGTTAATCAGGTGTTTCTGCTGATCGCTGTTGGCAAAAGCCAACTCTTCGGGGCTGATCTTGTCCTTGCTTTTCAACCGGCCTATGGCAAAATAATCTGAAACCATCCCGACCCCGATGATCGCCCCTTCTACAAAATAGTTCACCCGGTAAACCTTTGTGTTAACTTTTGTCTTCATGACAGAGTCGGCTGGCTGGCAAAACCCGCTAAGGGAAAAAACCAGGACGGAAAAAAGATGGATCGATGTTTTCATAAAACAGGGTTGTTTTGGAGGCTCTCTCCACTCTTGGCAAACGTTTAACCAACAGTATTTCTGCAAATCACGGAGAGAATAATAACTTTCAGTTTAGGAAAGTTATTCCGCCAGGATGGGTGAGAAACTCTATTCAAACCCTGTCCAAAACGGGATAACTAACTGAGTGTAAAGGTGAGGAGGATATTCGGGGGAGGTATTACATAACTTTTTAAAAAAGTTGCATCATTCACACATTTTCAAGGGTGCTGCGTTTCTTCTGTTTGAGCGACTTGAAAAAGGAGGGGGTTAACCCGGTGATCTTTTTAAACTGGTGCGAAAGATGGGCGACGCTGCTGTAGTGCATTTTCCATGCGATTTCGGAAAGGTTGAGTTCATCATAGATGATCAGCTCCTTGACCCGCTCGATCTTATGTAAAATAATAAAATGTTCAATAGTGATACCCTTTGTTTCAGAAAAGATATTTGCCAGGTAGGTATAATCGTAATCCAGCTTCTCGCACAGGTAATCTGAAAAATTCATTTTTGGCAATTCATCTGAATAATGGATCAGTTCGATAATGACGTTTTGGATCTTTTCAATGAGGATGGCTTTTTTGTTTTCCATCAGTTCAAGCCCCGATTTGAGCAGTGCCATTCTCAGCTCTTCACGCTGGTTTATTGAAAGATCTTCCATAACCTCTACAAAGCCAAGTTCAACGGCAAGATAATGAAGACCCATTTTTTTCAGCGCATCCTTGACAATCATCTTGCAGCGGATACTGACCATGTATTTGATATAGAGCTTCATGGATCGGTTTTTGTTTTTTTCAACAATCTATTTTTATCTTCATGAAATATCCATAAGAACTACGTTCATGCAAACCGTGAATGATAATTTATGGTTATTCCATATGGCCCCAAAAAAATAAATCTGATTGATCTTTATTATACCCGAGAAACAGGTTGATGGAAAGTTCATATTTAAGGACCTTTCAGGCCAAAACAGGATTAAGGATCGTTACTGGTACAATTGTGATTAATCAATAAATAATATCATATGAAATAAATCCTATAAAAAATCAACACGCAGCACCCTTCGTGCTGCGTGTTGATACCATTCCGGCATAGGAAGAATCATGCCGTAATTCCCCTATTTGATAACAACCAGCTTTTTTACAAGGAGGTTTGTCTCTGTCTTGATGATGATATGGTATGTGCCCTGCGGTGCGGATGAAAGGTCGATCTCATATTCCTTTTCTCCTTTGCATTGTTTGGTCAGGATAACCTTACCGGTGAGTTCCTGTACGCTTACATCCATAGGGCCGGTGTTGTGATGGGCCGGGATGATTTTAAAAATACCGCGCGTCGGGTTCGGGAAGATCTGGATAGAATTATCAGAAACCTCTTCCATGCCAATTGTCGATTTTGCCTGGGTAACGGTTACCGACTGAACAGGGAGCGAAGCGCCGGTAACATGAATGTTTGCCACACGTGCCTGGTGGTCGGGGTTAACCGTGTAATCGGCTACAATGGTGCCGCTTCCTGTACCGGAGGGTGTAACCGTACACCACGACGCATCGCTTACAACAGTCCAGCTTACATTGGATGTGACCACAAACGCAGTGCTTCCTGCAGCAACGGCAACATTCTGGTTCGGCGGTGTGACACTGATCATCGGAACGAATCCTGCCTGGGTAACTGTAACCGTTTCGGAGGGAATACCGGGGGCTGTCACTGTAACACTGCATATCCGCTGACTTTGCGATGTATTCTCGGTAAAAGTTGCAACAATGTTACCGTTCATCGATCCCGAAGGGGTTACCGTACACCATGCCACATCACTTACCACCGACCATGTGGTGTTGGATGAGACGGTGAACTGGGTATTGCCGGCAGGTGAATCCACATTCTGGTTCGGGGGTGTGACCGACAACATCGGTGCAACACCATCCTGGGCCACTGTTACCGTTTGGGCTGATACACCCGGACCGGAAACCGTGATATTGGCAACACGCGGTGTAACGGATGTGTTTTCCAGGCAGGTTATTTTAATCGTATCGTTATTGGTTCCTGCACCCGGTGCAGTGACCGAACACCAGGGAGCATCGCTTGAGGCCGACCAGGTTATATTGGAATTTACCAGGAAACTGGTGTTGCCCGCCGTTGCAGGCACATTCCGGCTGGGAGGTGTTACCGCCAGGAACGGGGCAAGAAGGGTTGTGAAATTCAGGTTGGTGCCCGATGCGGGTCCGCCGGCACTGCTGGCAAAAACCCTGAAATAGTATTTTGTACCGCTGAGCAGTCCGGCAACCTGGGTTGTAACAGTAACCGGGGTAACTCCCGATCCTGCAGAGGCGGCAGATGTTGAGTCGGTAAAACCAAAAGGCGAAGTGCCGTAACGGAAAAAGTAGGTTGTAGGTAATCCATTCGGGTTGATGGTCCCGTGCAGGTTTGCAGAATAATATTTAATTGAATCGGCGGCCACCGTAACGGCTACTGGTGGAATGCTGAATTTGAAGGATGCGATTTTTGTTTTTTGATTCCCCCCATATTGATCTGTATACCAGAATGTTTTATCATCAGCCGGGTCAACCGACATCTGCGAATAATCGCCCCAGCGGTTAATACCGGTCTGCGAGTTGGTACCCGCCTGGATGGTGTCTTCGGCAATATCAAGGATCCCGCTGGCACTGGCATAGGCCGTTGCCGATTGGCCGCAGTAGAGGATGCTTGGATACATCGTCGTACTTGAAATGGAATAACCAAGACCAATCTCGTTGCTTCCGTTCAGCATGATGCTGCCCATCCACCGGCTGTGAATATCAGGTGCATAGGTTCCCTGTTGCCTTACCGACCAGGTAGTAGCTGTCTTTCGCAGCTCATACCACCGGATCCCGGCGTGGCGCACACCATCCACGTTGACGGTATGACAACAGACAATGGTCTGGTAGCTGCCAAAATTACGATACTGGGGAACATTCATGATAACCTGTGGAACCCCGTCAACGCGCTGGCTGGTCCCTTTTTGTTCAATATTGTTCCAGTTGTTCCCGAAACTGCTGCTGAATGGCTGTACATCGATCTGCTGGGTACGGACAAAGGTAGATGAGGCAGGCGTGGTCCAGTTTACGCTCAGTTCATAGAGCCAAAGCTGGTCGGTACCTCCTCCCAGGGCATCATCGTTGAACGCAATATAGAGTCCCGGCGACCCGGCAGGGGCCAGGGGGCCGTCATTGTCAACAGGAGGAACACACATGAATCCGTCGACAGAGGTAGGGCGCCATGCATTGTTAAAGGCAACCGACTGGGCAGTGCCGCCGGTGAGCATCTGGTTACGTTCAAACACATATATGTCGTTTCCCGAGCTATTGTTGTCGCCCATATAATATCCGTCGCGCCATACGCTGAATTTCGGGTAGTCTGGCATGGTTGCAACCGGGAAAGAGTACTGATGCCACGATCCTAATGGGTCATTTGTAGCGGAAACTGCAAACATGACATAATTGGTGCCCGATGAAGGAATGGAGAATTCGGTCACAACCCAGCGGTCAGCCTGGTCATCATACAGGATGATGGGGTCGCCGTCGTTGCGGTTGGCACCCGGTACACTTCCGAAAATCTGGTTTAAATTCGTGGGGCCGGCAACCAGCGTTCCTGATTTATCATAAATAGCATAAACGCAATTGATGGTCTGCATGAAATGGTTTTGCCCGGCAGTACCATTACAATCGGGGGGATAATAGGGAGAACCCTGTCCCGGGAAATTCACGACAGGAGCTTTAATCCCGTTCTTTGTGGAACCCATGAATTTCTGCCATGCCGGGTCGGCACCTTTTGGCAGGGCTGTTGCGGCATAAGGAAAAACACGCTTTTTCAGTCCTTCGTTGAGCTCGCGTTTTTTTCCTTTTTTTACAAGTTGCTGAAACTCAGCCTTCGTCATCGGCGGAATGTCACGCAGGGGCTTGCTCAACCCGTAGTATGTTCCCGTTACCACCGATTTCGGGTGAAGCGGGATATCCTGGGCAACAAGGCCAAGGATAAACAAGCAAAAAACCGCAGTCAAGAGTAAATGTCGTGTTTTCATAAAGTTTGTGTTGATTAAGTTACAAATTTAGAACAAAAAATTCAGAACGAAAGGCGCTGCCTGCAACTATTTATCAGCTGGCTTCAATTACAGCAACAACCTTTTTAACAGTTACTTGAACCTGTTTAAGTTATCACCCTTACCTAACCCTGCTGCAAAGAAAATAATTTTTTAGAGAATTCAATGCAGGACTCCGCTCATTATCAAGGAAACAATTGACAACACAGGTGTTTTTACCCATTTTGTTTTTTTCCTTTCATTTTATAATTTTGCTGAAACTTAAACTGAACCAGATGAAGATACTGAAAGACTTTAAAGAATTTGCGATGAAAGGCAACGTTATGGACCTGGCAGTCGGGATCATCATCGGCGCCGCCTTTGGGAAAATAATTTCTTCTCTGGTAAATGATGTCATAATGCCTCCTATCGGTCTCCTGGTGGGAGGTATCGACTTCAAGGATATTGTCGTGAACATGAGGGATGCTGTGACCGACCCCGCTACCGGGAAAATCCTGAAAGCAGCGGTAAACCTCAAAATCGGGAACTTCATTCAATCGATTGTTGACTTTGTAATTGTTGCATTCGCAATCTTCATGATGGTTAAAGCAATGAGCAACCTCAACAGGAACAAGGCAGCAGACCCGCCACCGGCTGCGCCAACGAAGGACCAGGAATTACTGACGGAAATCCGTGACCTGCTGAAAAAGAGTGATGACCGGGAATGAGGAATTCACCGTCATTTCGCATTTTTCAATTAAAAGCCGAACAATGAAAACGCTTAATTAACTCAAAATTCATGAAAAAATCAACACTCCTGTTACTTACGGTATTAATTGCCTGCGGATCATTCGCCCAGGATATTCAGAAAGTAGCCAAAGCCAAGGCCGAAGTACTCACCGCAATCCCGCCCGACACCGCAAAAGCATGGCGCGTTCAGGGTAATGGCTCCCTGCAGTTCTCTCAGGCCGCCTTTTCAAACTGGTCGGCCGGAGGACAAAACTCACTTGGAATGGTTGCATGGATTAATTTCATGACCAATTATCATCACGGCCGGCATGTTTGGGCCAACACAATCGACCTGGGATACGGGTTCACCATTCTTGGAAAAGCGGGTGATGCCAAATACAATAAAACCAATGACAAGATCGAGATAACGACAGCTTATGGTTACGAACTCGACCAGAGTAAAAAATGGTTTTTGACCGTTCTGTTAAATTTCCGGACACAATTCAGTGACGGATTTAACTATCCCGACGACAGCACCGTCGTCTCCAAATTCCTGGCCCCGGGATACCTGGTTGCCGGCCTAGGCATAACCTATGCCCCAGCCAAATGGTTTTACCTTTATGTTTCTCCCGCTTCAGGAAGGTTTACCTTCGTTCACGACAAATGGCTCTCCAATGCAGGTGCATTTGGTGTTGACAGTGGCAAAACTTTACGCAAAGAGATGGGGATTTACCTGAGGGCCGACCTGAATAAGGACCTGGCTAAAAACATCAACCTCTCCTCCACCGTCGAACTCTTTACAAATTATTTCAAGGGATTCGGCAATATCGATGTAAACTGGGGACTGCTTCTCAGCATGAAGGTAAATAAATGGCTGGCTGCCTCCATCCAGACACAGCTGGTTTACGACGACGATGTCATGGTTGTCACCGATCCCGGCAAACCCGGCGGGCCCCGTACCCAGTTCAAAGAGCTGCTTGGCCTGGGACTTACCTATAAGTTTAAATAATAGTACGGTTCGTCGACCAGC
>JBAXFZ010000240.1:0-6627 GCA_037139685.1 Bacteroidota bacterium | reverse complement strand
GGTATGACCTTCTGGGGAACCTGATCGAAACCTACCACGAAATCAAGGAGCTTTTGCCTTACCTGAATGTTGTTTGCTGCCCGGGTATAAATGCTTTTCCAAAACACCTGCTACTGGGGATGGTCGATGAAAAAACCAGGCAGTCGACCCGCCACCGGTTTTACTTTTCGCCGATGGTAAGCAGGTATGATGAAAACATAAAGCAGGTCAGGTCTCTGGTCCTGCGTCTCTTTTATATGCTTGATCAATATGCCATTCTCAGTGATTCCGATGTGAAAATCACCCCGTCAAAAAGCTGGCAGTTCAAACTGGGAGAGCGCGCCATTCCCTGTTATTTTCTTACCAAGCCATCCCTGGTCGAAAACTGGAATTACAGGGAGACAGTCAACGGGTTGAGCGGCTACCAGCTGGGCTACCATACAGATTACCTGGCCGCTGTTGGCCAGGTGAGGGCGCCTCTGAAGTTTGTAAACCCAGGATGTGATTTTTATCGCATTGAGGGTCATCTTGGTAAGGATTTTAGCACGGCTCTCAGAACCATCAGCCAGATAAAGAAGGAGTTCGGACTGGCTTTTGACGTTAAGGCCATAAGCATAGGAACACCTCTTGAAGCCGTGGATACCAATGAATACAAGTCTGTTTTCCGGGACCTTCAGGCGATCCTCCAGGCATGGCGGGCAGAGATGAACTGCATCATAGCGAACGGATCCAGGTTCTTTGGCAACTATAGCTACAGGGTAAAGGCTACGAATTCATATGCTTCCCGCATAGGTTCGATTGCCCGGGTAGCCGAGGCACCGGTTACTGAAGTTAACTACGGGCCGGGTATCCAGCAGATGTCAGCCGTTCCTGCCCCGGGCGAAGCTTACACCGTTTCTGAAGCGGTGGCCAGTGCGATGGATATCATTTCCGATTCAAACATTTCCGATCTCAAGGATTATACCTATAAAATCATCAGGGACCAGGGCGGAATTTTCAGGGATGAAGACCCCGATGCCATTGAGATTTATGGAACACAACCCGTAAATTTTGTTGCGGGGCTTTATGCGTTGGACTACATCCTGCAAAACCCGGGGTTGATTAACCTGGAGCCTGATCCGATAAAAAAATTCAAACAAAGCCTGAGAAACCTTTGCGATGATATCGAGAACAGCAAGATTTCCCTCTCCAGGTTCAGGATATCGGGCAAGTTCGGCAAGTTCGAACAGGATAACATGTATGAATTTTTCGTGTGGGAATTATCAAAACTCTGTTGTTACAGGAAAAAAATAGAATGGATTGAGGCTGAAATCGAAAAGCGGAAGGCGGCGATTTTTGAAAAACTGGTTCTCTCTCACCTGACTGATACCCAATGTGCATTGCAGCATATGGCCGGCGTCCCGAATGGAGGTACCTTTTTCCTGGTATATGCAGGGGGAGATGATACGAACAGGAATACCGTTTTGTTTGACTTTTCGATTCCCTATCTCTGCTGCTCTGACTGCCCGCCTGAAACCGTCATCTACCAGGAAATTCCCGCCCACCCCATGGCACCGGTTACAATAAACGGTCCTGCTGAAGTTTGCCAGGGATCAGCCGACAACCTTTATACCACCGAAGAGGGAATGACAGGCTACACCTGGAACATCTCTGCAGGGGGTACGATTACCTCCGGTGCAGGTACAAAGTGTATCACAGTTAAATGGAATGTCAATGGGGACCAGTATGTGAGCGTAAACTACAGCGATCAGTATGGCAATACCGCTAAAAATCCAACAATATTTCCTGTTACAGTGAACCAGTTGCTGGAGGTATCCGTAACAATTTCACCTTCGTCCAACCCGGTTTGCAGCGGGACCCAGGTCCGCATTACGGCAATACCTGTCAATGGTGGAAAAACCCCGTTATACAAATGGCTGGTAAACGGAATACAGGCCGGCACCAGCAATCCCGTGCTCGATTATACCCCAAAAAACGGTGATCTTGTAAAATGCATCCTCACCTCAGACCAGAAGTGTTCATCAGGCAACCCGGCAACATCCGCCCCGGTAACGATGCTGGTTCATCCCCCGTTTACAGCCGGTTCAATAGGCAGCAACCAGGTTGTCTGCAGCAACACCAAACCAGCAGGGCTCAGAGGGACTCCGCCTGCGGGAGGAGTCGCGCCGTACCACTATCAATGGCAGCTTTCAACCGATAATGTTAATTTTCTTAAAATCGTAAAGGCAACCTCCATCAATTATGCTCCGGATGCCCTGACTAAGACCACCTATTTCAGGATGATCCAGGCTTCATCGGGTGGCTGCGGAAGCCTACCGACAAATGTCGTGAAAATCACGGTGAGGGCTTTGCCGGTTCCAGCAATATCAGGACCGGTTACATCTGGCCGTGAAACAAAGGAATCTGTCTATACCACCCAGTCGGGGATGGACGGTTATTCCTGGACGGTCTCGGAAGGGAATCAAATCCTCTCGGGTAACGGAACGGATACAGTTAAAGTGAGATGGCTGGTTACAGGCAATCAGCAGGTCCGCGTGACATATTCAAACAGGTATGGATGCAAGCCCGCTTCACCGACAGTTCTAT
This sequence comes from Bacteroidota bacterium, assembly GCA_037139685.1. Taxonomy (GTDB): domain Bacteria; phylum Bacteroidota; class Bacteroidia; order Bacteroidales; family FEN-979; genus CAIVAT01. The sequence continues at coordinate 4,062 of JBAXFZ010000240.1, read as the reverse complement.
TCGTAAAGGTCGATTAGGGATGTGCCGAGGGAAACAGGTTTTTTAACAGCCCACCAATGTGCATATACTACACAACATAACTGCAGACTGGGAGGTATCGGAAAATACCTCCGCCAGCGGTTGGGAGTCAAAAAGCAATGACTTCTTCCAAAACTGGTTTCTCCCCGGTCTTGAAAAGCAACTGGACCGATGGGATAAGGAAAACCCGGGATTGGTATGTAAAATTGATTCGCTTGAAATTGATGCGGAAAGTCTTACAGGTGATTTTACTGAATTGAAAACCAGGCTCCTGGAGAAATTTGAGCAGGCGTTCCGGCAAAAAATCCGGCTTGCTGAAGCAGCATCACGAAAACCTGGATTCAAGGCCGATCCTGGTTTTTCATCCGACCTGTTAAAAGAGGGGGCAGCCGAAGTTATGCCGCTATTATCGATGCAGGAGGGGCTTCTCCATTACCTTGAGAAGGGTTGGTTGCCCGTTGGTGTAGCATATGAAGAACTCCGTTCATGGCTTGATCATACCGAAATCTCTTCCATGAAGGGAGACCTCCTTCGGTTGGTTGCATTACACCCTGCATCGGCCGAGCGGCTGTTAAACCTGGTTGGGGATACCCGTGTTGATTCGTTATTCGTTGTGCCTGGCCGGGGAACCTCCGAAAAAATATTTCCTGGGACCTTTCTTGATGAACTTTTCCGCATTCTTCCGCCTGCAATGCTAAAAAGGGCAAAGTATGCCGAGAAGGCCGGACCCGCTGCGGGATGGGCCTTGAAAATATCACTGGCCGCCACTACAGATGAGCTGATTAATATTCTTGCAAAACTGCTGTGGCCCTCCGTAGCTTCTGCAAATAAACTGAAAACCATTGTGGATCAGTTGAAGCTCCTGATTCTGCAGGCCCGGGCACAATCCGGGTTAAACCGAAGGATAGAACTCCCGGGTCAGCCTTCGGAGATTACCGGCCATTCAGCTATGAGAGAAGGGGAGGCGATGCAGCTTCCCGCCGAAGGAATCCTTGTTCAGCATGCCGGGTTGGTTTTGCTGCACCCGTTTTTGCACCAGTTTTTCAGGGAAGCCGGGGTGCTGGATACTACGGGAAAAAAAATCAGGAAGCCGCAAAAAGCCTGCCATCTCCTCTATTTCCTGGCCTGTGGGGGGCGCCATCCCAAAGATGCCGAACTTGCCCTTGAAAAAGCGCTTCTTGACATACCCCCCGGGGAGGTGATTATCTGCAACAACTATTTGACAAGGAAGGATGCTGAACTGTGCAAAGGGCTCCTTTTAGCTGTATTACAGCACTGGACTGCCCTGAAATACAGCGGCATTGCAACCCTGCGCGACCTCTTCCTTACACGCGGCGGTAACATCAGGTATAAGGCAAACGACCTGCATATTGAGGTGGAGCACCTCGCACAGGATATTTTACTTAACAAACTTCCCTGGGGGCTTGGGATGATTAAGGTGCCGTGGCGGGAGGGGTTTATACATGTAAACTGGCAGTCATGAGTAATGGACTAAATAACCAGGATCCGGATGTGTCGCTTTAAATAAAATAATAATTTCCGCAAAATACCGATGGCAGGGTTCATGACAAAAAAGGAAAGTCCTGGCTGGGTTCCGGTCAATTCCGGTAAACCGTTTTTTCCCGTGGTACTGAAAGATAAAATTGTTAATCCGGTCAGCCCTGATTCAATGTCGGGAGACCAGTTAACATCCACGCCCTCGATTGTTGCCAGCCCGGTAATAATCCCGGTTGTGATTTCCGGAAGTGTTGGCCTGAAAGGGGATAACAATAAAGAAGATGTTGAGGTGATTCAAAATATGCTGATTGATATTGGTATCCTTGAAAAAGCTGAGGACCCTCCTTATACAAATATGATCTCCGCCATAAAACAGGTCCAGCTGTACATCACTGATCTTAAATCACCTGACGGATTAATACAGCCCGGTAATACCACACTGAACGAACTGAACAAGACTGACAAGGCGGGATTTGAAGAAAAAATGAAGGTTTACAATAATCGAATCATGGCAGAGCCCCCGGCTCAGATGGATGCAGATCCATTCAGCTGGTCCGGCCGTGTGGTGAAGGATGCTGTTACCAATGATCTCCATGCTGTATGGTGGCTTGAACTCGATAAAGCTAAAGCCATCCTGACTCAATTTGGACTGCTCATTAAATCTCCTGAAAAAACCACAGATAAATCAGAACAACTGTATCTTCAATTCAAGGAATATATCCTGCTGGCCTCCGAACAGGCCCCTGCAGATATCAAGGAAAAATTGTCGAAACTTTATCTTGAAATGAAAAACCTCATGCCGGACGTGATGGTCCTTGGCACAATTAAAGGTCAGCTGCTGCTTTCCCAGGGAGTTTCATACCTGATCCGTAAAATAGAAAACATTCTGAATCCATGGGGAGCGAAATTTCTTGCTTCAGCAAAAAAATACGATGGGGCTAAATATGCTGTAAATAATTATACCAGTAAGGAGATGCTCGACCACGGAGTTTGCAACCAGTTGGTTTATTGTGCGGTGACGGATGCCGGGGCTCCCATGGTAAAAAACGCGATCGGGTTGCCCGATTGGTACAAGAACAGGAACAGGATACTGGAATGGAAGGGTTGGGATTCGCAAAAAACAAATTCCGGATGGACGGTTGTTGACGGTAAGAAAGATGTCACTTTATCACAGTTGATAAAGGAGGGAGGCAAAACAGAAGGACCGGCAGCCGGCATGCTTCCCGGGGATGTTATTGTCGATCATGGCTTCGGGTCAACTCCCAGGCATATGGCATTCTATGTGCGCCACGGGAAAGGTCCCGGCGGGGTAGAAGATATCTTTATTTATGATTCCAATTTCTACGGCACAGGCAAATACGCAAGCGGCGTGAGAGAACATACGGTTTATACCAATTGGACCGTTGCGGCCAGTGTTTGGGTATACAGGTATACAGGTGATTGATCAGGACCCGCTGACAGGGGCTTTCGCTTATTCAGAAATATGAAATCCGATGAAGACCTTAATCGTTAAAAATAATATTGTTGTCCTAACAAAGTCAGAAAGATCATTTTTCAGTAAAAATCATAAGGGGTCTCCTTTTCAATATCTCAGGGAAGAAGAAGAACCGTTTTTCCGACCAGGATTAAACAGGGGAATCAATCCTGGATGGCCTAATGTCGGTCACATGCCTGAAACCGGGAAAATATGCCTGGAAGGTATCGGACCTGACAATCAGTATCATCTTTATCCGGGTAAACGAACCTCCTTTTTTCAACCTCCGGTAACCCTTCCTGAATTCAAAAGTAAAAGTACTGTCACCGGCAAACATAAGGTTGATTCTCTGACGCTTTCAATTCCCCCGGTAACCATAACAGGATCTAACGGGGAAAGCACCAGGCCTGAAATTGATCCAATACCTGTTGATGACTCTCCTGTAAAGGCAGGTTTGAACGCCCCGTCAGTATTTAACCCGGTTAATTTATCCGGGAACTTGATTTCACTGATTCCGCTTATATCCAGGGAGTTGCAGCCTGGGGTTTTGCTTGAAAAACTTCATAATTACGATGCTAAGACCATAACGGAAATCAATGAGAAAAATCTTGAGCAAAAGGAGTTGGAGCAGGGCGAAAGGGCAAAAGAGGCTGGCCTTCCGTATCGGAAAAGAAGGCAATTGAGAAACTTAATTATTGAACGTCAAAAATTAAAGGGACTGATTACAAAAAGGACAGGTGAACTCAAAAAACTGGAAGAAAAAGAAAAATCAGCGACGAAAAAGGAAGATATCATAAATAAATCCGAGCATTTGAGAGCTGAACTCGTCAGACTTAAAATAAATTTCAATAAGAAAAATGACCAGATCAAAACGATTAAGGATGTTACTGATGAAAAACTGCTTGATCTTAAGAAAAAGGAGCTGAAACTTTTTAATGTTGAAGAAAATTTCCTGTTAGACCTACCCCTTCCTGAAAACATTGATAAGGGGCTGTCCCCGGATAAAACAGGTAAGGCTGTCAAAAACGTGAAAATCGATGCGGGACAAACGGCTTCTCAATTGGTGTCCGAAT
>JBAXFZ010000239.1:0-6638 GCA_037139685.1 Bacteroidota bacterium | reverse complement strand
CCTGTTTTCTCATGAAAATCAGGGCCTCCTGGGTGGCAATGACCGGGGCAATGAGGTTTGTGCGGAATGCGGTAACGAGGTCTTCGCTTTTCACAACATCCGCTTTGTCGACTATAATTGATGCTGCATTGTTCACAAGCACATCAATCCTGCCATAACGGGCAATGACTTTACGGATCATATCCCTGGCGTCCGCTTCAACGGTTAAATCGACCGGGATTACCAGGGCCCCACTCATGCGGGCAGCCAGTTTGTCAAGATTCTCTTTCCTCCGTGAGGCAATGGCGATTTTTGCCCCTGCCGCGTTGAAAGCAAGTGCTGCGGCCGCGCCAATCCCGGAGGAGGCCCCCGTGACAAGGATGATTTTATTATGTAAGGGTGGTGTTTTCAAAATAAATGCTGGTTTTCATATTGTTGTAAAAAAAAAGACCGGCATTTGCCGGTCTTTTTCAGGTACTACTTGAGACCTTTTTTAATCATAAGTTTGGCAAGTTCCTTACCGCATTTGGCATAGGCTTCCTGAATACGCAAACCCGTATCAAAGTCATAACCCCATGCACCGGCACCAGGTGATTTTTCGATGGTTACTTTTGCGATTTCATTTGCCCTGTTTGCAGTCTCAACAACGGAAACTGTGACGTTAATCAAGGCTGGTCTTCTCATTACACCGACATTCCAGCCCGGCTCAATCATGGTGGTCTTTACGATGACGGTGTATTTTGCATTCGCAAATGCACCCACCTTAATACCTTTGCTTGAGAGGTACTTGTCCATTAACTCTTCGAATTTGGGCTGATAGCGCCTTGGACGGTCATTCTTCCAGCTTGTCAGCCATTTGTCTCCCTTGCCTGGCTCTTTGGCATTGTAATCGGAAACCTTTCCTTTAATGTACTCGTCTTCGCTTTTCTTACCAACACTGAGGTTGTCATAAACATACTCGATGTTGAGATTTGTCTGACCTTTCAAAGCAGTGAAATTCCCGGATTCAAGCTTGATCTTCTGTGCGCTCACCTCCAATGATGCGAATAGGACCATCCCTAAACCCACCAACAGCAGTAATGTTAGTTTTTTCATGGTTTTTAATTTTATGACTAGATATAACAAAGATATGTAATATTTTTTTTGTCAAACAAATAAATCAGGATAATTATTAAGAAGTTTCTGACTGAAAAAAATCACTGTTTAATTCATCCTCTTGCTGATAATCCTGTTATCCCATAAAATGATTAATTTCAACCAATTCGGTTTCAGCCGGGTGGGACCTGATCATGCAAACCAGTTTCCTTCAGGAGGACGAATCCGAAGCCTGCGCAGCAATTCATGACAATTATCCGGTTGGCGGTAATCACCGGGTAACGGATTCCATTTGGGGTAATCATTATGATCGTGAACATTTTTTCCTATTTTTGTCGTGTGACCGTTGTTAATCCTGACCAGATGCTTGCAGGCAGTTTTTATGATATTCTTTCATTTTCTTCAACCCTGACAGAAAGATCCGGACAGGAGCTTGTGGCTGTGTGCAGGCTCAATCCTGGCCACTCCATTTTTACCGGCCATTTTCCGGGAAACCCTGTGGTCCCGGGCGTTTGCCAGGTCCAGATGGTAAAAGAACTGGTTGAAAAAACGCTGGAAAAACAGGTCAGGCTTACAGAATCGGATAACATCAAATTTTTATCCATGATCAGTCCGGAAACCACTCCCCTGCTCGAGTTCAGGATAATTTCCAGGCCCGGTGAAGAGGGAGTGATCTCAGTAACAGCAACGATTGTGTCCGGGTCAACCGTGTTTCTGAAATTTAAAGGTAAATTCGAGATAGAGAGGCTATGGCAAAAAAGTTAACCGTAACATTTTCGGCAAGGGGCTACGAACTTGATTCATACAATCACATAAACAACGCTGTATTCCTGAATTATTTCGAGCATGCCCGCTGGGAATATTTCAGGGAACTGGGAATGTATGATTTTCTGAGTAACCAGGAACACCTCCCGGTCGTTACCGATGTCCATGTCAGGTACCAGCGTGAAATAAGACTCTTCGATGTTGTTGTTATTGAATCGTTTTGCTATGCTGAGAGCCCTTACCTTGTTTTTCAGCAAAAGATAATTAACCAGACGCTGCAAATGCCGTCGGCCCGGGCCACTACCAAACTTATCTTTCTCGACAGGAACAAAACGGCCTGCGATATTCCGGCTGAAATTCTGGAGCGCATTTAAATTAAATTTTCCATACAAATTTAAACAGGTGGTAAAAACAGTGATCCCCTGAAGATAATGAATGCTGATTCAATGAAGGAAGAGACATTTGTGTTAATTGAAGTGATTGATTCAGTCGGGATTCTGACATTGAATCATCCCCCGGCAAACTATTTGCCCGCCCCTGAATTCCTGCCGGCTTTCCGCTTGCGAGAACTGCTGGCTGATGAATCACTGAAGGGTTTGATTATCAGGGGTGAAGGCAGGAATTTTTCGGCAGGCGGAGACCTTGAGCAAATTTTCTCCGCAGCCACTGATGGCTTGTCCTTGCAGCAAATGCTTGAGGGGGGACTGGATTTGCTAAGAACCCTCGAAACGATTGACATACCGGTAATTGCTGCAATCAACGGGGTTTGTTTCGGCGGTGGACTTGAAACCGCCCTGGCCTGCCATTTCAGGGTCGCGTCGGAAAATGCGTTGCTTGCCTTCCCCGAGGTAAACCAGAACCTGGCACCCGGAATGGGCGGAACAACCAGGCTTACTGAGGCAACCGGTCGTTTTCAATCAGCCAGGATGATTCTTGGGGGCGATATGATCGGTGCCGGAGAAGCAAAAAGCATTGGACTGGTCGATTATGTGGCCCCGAAAGACCAGGCTTTTGAATATTCGCTGAACCTTATGATGAAAATGACACATGACCGGCCGGTAAAGGTAATCAGGGCGATAATGAAGACGCTTATGCTCTCTTCGCTTACCGACCGTGAAGAATCGATGCGGGAGGAGACGAGCCTTTTTTGTGACCTTGCCAGGGACGAATCGGTAAGAAGAAAAGCAGAATCATCATCGGATAACGGTATCCCGGTATCAACCAAGTCTTGATAAATAAAGGAGGAATTATTACGAACGCCGGGACCACAAAACCTGTTCATGTACAACCAGCTGATTTTCATACGATCCGCTGGAGTGTTGAAGATGGGATCGGGCTGCTGCTGATCGGCCATCCTCCTTCCAATTCAATGACCATGGAGTTTTTTGCCGAATTCCGCCGTTGGATGAAGCTCATTTCGGAGGTTGACGCGCTGAATGCGATCGTGATTCACGGAAATGGCCGTCATTTTTCATCGGGAGCCGATCTCGATGAATTGCTCGAAAATGTTAACGAAGCGACGATGCTCGATAATTACCATTGCTTTTCGGCGCTCGGGCAACTTGAAATCCCGGTCATTTCTGCCATCAGCGGCATCTGCCTCGGATCGGCGTTTGAACTTGCCCTCATGAGCCATTTCAGGATATGCTCAGCCAACGCACTGGTAGGATTGCCGGAGGCAGGTTTCAACCTGATGCCGGGCATCGGGGGGATCAGCAGTGTCGCAAATCTTACAGGAAGAGCCGGGGCGCTTGAGATTGTCATGCGGGGCATGTCATTTGCTGCTGCTGATGCACTTGAAATGGGTCTTGTTGATGCGGTTGTTTCTAAACAGGAACTTCTTCCATGTGCCATGAATTTTGCCAGGGCTCTTCCCGGGAGGATCAGCAGGGAAGGCAGGAAAATCTATATTTTAAAATATTTAACTTCATTAAATGCCTGCAAATCATAAAGATATATTTGTGAAGATAGCCGGGAGCGGATCATTTCTCCCCGGCAACCCGATACCTCCCGAAGAGGTTGACAGCTATCTTGGCGAGTTGCCGCATGCACCGGAAAAGGTAAGGAAATGGCTCAAACGTATCAGGCCACTGATGAAGGAGATGCTCGAAGTCGAATATTATCATTTTGCCATCGACCCGGTCACCAGGCAATTTACCGAGGATAACGTAACCATGTCGGTAAAGGCTGCGAAGGCGGCCATTGCCGCAGCCGGGATGGTTCCCGGGGATATTGACCTGATCGTTTATGGAAGCGCCCACCAGGACCAGATGCCAACGGCCAGCGTTCGCATACAGGAGGCGCTGGGTATCACGGAATGTGCCGAGATTTCCGTGCATGCGAACTGCACTTCAGCTTACAAAGCCCTGTTGATTGGGGCGGATATGATCCGGAACGGCCGGTACCGCACAGCCCTTGTGATCTCTTCGGGAATCTCCTCATCGGAACTGGTTGCAGAATATTACAACCAGCCGCTGGTCAGGAAGGAGGAGCTCTTCCTGCGCTATTTTCTAAGTGACGGTGCCGCGGCTATACTCCTAAGTGCTGCTGATGAATGCCGCAACGGGTTGTTTGTGGAATATACCTACATCGAATCTGTAGGTGGACTGAAACCCTCCGCCATGGGAAACAGGCGACCGGCGTACTACATGAATCCAAAAGTTGAATTTGAACTTGGATACCATCACCTGGCACAGATGTTCCGGGAGGAGCTCAGGGAGAATTTTCACGATGCGGACGGTTCGGTCTTCCTGAAGGGGCTTAAGCGGATGCTGGCAAAATACCCGGCCGATCTTAACCGGGTAAAATTCTTCCAGGTTAATTTCCCTTCAAGGCACATCTCGGAGCTTATAATGGATGAGTGCGCTGAACTTGGCATAGAACGAAATACACTCTATTCAAAAATGGCCTCGATGGGATATATCGGGCCGCCGATGGCCCTTTTATGCCTGGATAAAATAATCAGGGAGGAGACGCTCAACAATGGGGATATCATCCTGAGCTTCGTTACAGAGGTCAGCAAATTCATGCAGGGAGGATATGTTATTGAAAAATGGTGAATTTGTTAAATGTGAAATGCGGAATGTGAAATGCGAAAAAACCAGGAACACACCCGTAACAAAAGATATCTGCCAGGTCGATGGCGGCAGCGGGAACCGGGTTTCATGCTAAGGACCATTGTAATGTGAAAAATCGATGAAAAAATGTCAGAAACAAAAAGATATACCCTTTACCTGATCAGTCCCGGGCAGCGGTATACCAACTACCCTGCACAGATTGAGCTGGCTAAAATGTTCGGCAAACGGCGGCTGATGGTTCCGCTCGCCCTCCCGACCATTGCGGCGATGACACCTGCGAACTACGACATCCTTATCATTGATGAGGAGATTGAAGATCTGCCTGAGAACGGGAAGCCCGATATCGTGGGAATAACCACCCTGGCTGCAACAAGCAAAAGATGTTTTGAACTTGGCGACAAATACCGCGCCATGGGTACCAGGGTTGTTTTCGGAGGCCCGTTTGCATCGTTCAGGCCGGAGGATTCTCTGAAACATGCTGACTCTGTTGTGGTTGGAGAGGCTGAAGGGAAATGGGAGGCCTGCCTGTCGGATTTTGAAAATGGCTGTATGCAACCGGTTTACGAATCCGCGACATTTGCCGGTTATAAGACACAGAAACCTCCCCGATGGGATCTTGTCAACATGGACAGGATCTTCCAGGTGGCAATCCAGGTTTCGCGCGGATGCCCGTTCAACTGCGATTTCTGCCTCGTATCAAAGATTTTCGGGACAAAAATGCGCTACCGCGAAATTGAAAATGTGGTGGCCGAAATCAGGGCGGCGCCATCCAACTATCTCTTTTTTGTTGATGATAACCTGACGATCAATAAGAAATATGCGAAGGAGCTGATGAAAGCCATCACGCCGCTGAAGATCTCCTGGGCCTGCATGTGCAGTCTCGACATCGCCACGGATGAAGAACTGCTGAACCTGATGGCCAATGCCGGCTGTTTCAACATCCTCGTAGGCTTCGAGTCATTGAACACGGGCAGCCTGGAAGAATCGCATAAATATCATAACCGCGGCGGGAAAATATATGCCGAAGCCATCGAGAAGATCCATGCAGCCGGAATCCAGATAAATGCAAGTTTCGTAGTAGGGTTCGACAACGACAGGCTTGATGAATTCGACCGGATTTTCGATTTCACCCTGGAGCACAACCTTACCAATGTCAACCTGCATCTCCTGCATGGACCTCCCGGGACAGAAATCCATAAAAGAATGGCAGAGGATGGGCGACTGCTTTCGGGTGATCCGGAAATGGGTTCCGGCCACTTCCCTACACTGCGGTACATGCATATGTCGCAGATTGAAATTTTCGACAGGTACATGGAAACCATAACCCGGCTCTATTCCTTCGGAGTCATCCGGAAAAAGGCGGAGGCGCTCTTCGGCAACGGGGCCTTTGTGCGCCCCGGCGGTGATATCCCTGCCTGGCTGAAAGCGCGGTTGTCATGGATTACCATAAGGGAGTTCCTCCTGACAACCGACCCCGAAAGGAGAAAATTATTCCTTTTCATGATGAAACTGATCCGGAAAAGGCAAATTGCCATCAGCAAAGCCCTCGGGTTTATGCTTTCGATGCTTGGAAATTACAGGCATATCCGGGAACATCACCGGAACATGCCTGCCTACCGGGCAATGATCATGGCCCAGGACAAGGGTCCCTGGAAACCTGATCCCCGGTAGGCATCCCAATTACCATTCAATTGCAAATTATTAATTGCTCTTTGCTCATTG
>JBAXFZ010000238.1:0-6640 GCA_037139685.1 Bacteroidota bacterium | reverse complement strand
TTATTGCCAAGAATCCGGGTGAAAAAGAATTTCATCAGGCTGTAATGGAAGTTGCAGAATCATTGATTCCTTTCATTGAAGAAAATCCCAAGTACAAAGTGGCAAAGATTCTGGAACGGCTTGCCGAACCCGAACGCGTAATTATGTTCCGCGTGCCCTGGATGAACGATAAAGGTGAAATTCAGATCAACCGTGGTTTCCGCATTGAAATGAACAGCGCGATCGGCCCCTACAAAGGAGGTCTGCGTTTCCACCCTACAGTTAACCTCGGAATCCTGAAGTTCCTTGCTTTCGAACAGGTTCTGAAAAACAGCCTTACCACATTACCTATGGGTGGTGGCAAAGGCGGCAGCGATTTTGATCCTAAAGGAAAAAGCGACAATGAAGTTATGGCTTTCTGCCAGAGTTTCATGACCGAACTGCAGCGTCACATCGGTCCTGATACCGACGTACCCGCTGGTGATATCGGTGTTGGTGGCCGCGAAATCGGATTCATGTTTGGCCAGTACAAACGCCTTCGCAATGAATTCACCGGTGTTCTTACCGGAAAAGGCCTGGAATGGGGTGGTTCATTGATCCGTCCTGAAGCTACCGGTTACGGCCAGGTTTATTTTGCTGAAGAGATGCTGAAGACCCGCGGTCTGAATTTCACCGGCAAGACTGTTGTTGTTTCCGGTTCAGGAAACGTAGCACAGTATGCAACAGAAAAAGCTACCTTACTTGGTGGTAAAGTTGTTACCATGTCCGATTCCGAAGGTTACATTTACGATCCTAAGGGCATCGATGCCGACAAACTGGCATTCGTTATGCACCTGAAGAATGTGAAACGCGGACGTATCAAGGAATATTGCGACAAATATCCTGAAGCCACATTCATGGCCGGCAAACGCCCATGGGAAGTAAAGTGCGACATCGCCCTCCCAAGTGCCACCCAGAACGAAATCGACGGCAACGACGCCAAAACCCTTATGGCCAATGGTTGTTTCTGCGTTTCTGAAGGTGCAAACATGCCTTCAACTCCGGATGCCATCGAAGTCTACATCGAAAAGAAGATCCTCTATGGTCCTGGTAAAGCTGCAAATGCCGGTGGTGTTGCAACTTCAGGTCTTGAAATGTCACAGAATTCCATGCGTTTATCATGGACCCGTGAAGAAGTTGATATGCGCCTGCATAACATCATGATCGCAATTCACAAAAATTGCGTGAAATGGGGTACCGAACCCGATGGATTTATCAACTACGTAAAAGGAGCCAACATTGGTGGTTTCGTTAAGGTAGCTGATGCCATGATGGCCCAGGGTCTTGTCTAATCATTGACTTTTAAAATTGAAAAACGGGAATCCTTAGATGGGTTCCCGTTTTTTTATGCAGGCATATGAAAGTATGTTTTCCTTAAACAAGTGCCTTGCGCAGCAGGTTTAGTGCCTGCAGCGCGCTCCTGCGGATGTTCCTGTCGCGGCTGTCGCCAAACAGGTAATGATGGGCCACCACCGTTTCAGGAGTGGCTATCGCAATCCAGGTAGTTCCGACTGGTTTTTCGGGGGTCCCCCCGCCCGGTCCGGCAATGCCCGAAGTGGCAATCACATAATCCGCATTAAACCTGACCTGCATTGCCAGCGCCATTTCCGTTACCACCTCTTTACTCACGGCGCCGTAATTTAAGAGGGTTTCCGGGTCAACACCGAGGATTTGTTCCTTGATATCATTGGCATATGCAACAACCGACCCTTTGAAATAAGCCGAACTGCCCGGCACTCCTGTTATCAGGTGGGCAATGTAGCCTCCTGTGCAGCTTTCGGCGGTTGCCAGTGTTGCATGCTTTTCCAGCAATATTTTCCCGACAATCTGCTCCAGCGTATCCTCATTGTATCCGAAAATATATTCGGGGATCAGCTTTTCAAGTTTTTCAACCTCGAGGTCAAGAGCCTGGTGCACCGCAACAAAATCGTTCCCAATCCCTGTTAACCGCAGGCGCACGATCCCGGGCTGCGGCAGGTAGGCCAGTTTTATATTTTCAGGCAGCTGGGTTTCCCAGTCTGCGATCTGTGCAGCAAGGAATGATTCGCCGACACCCTGCGTAAGAATCGTCTTGTGATAGATTGTCGGAGTGCTGAAAAGCTGCTTCAGCCGCGGGATCACATGTTCCGTCATCATGGTCTTCATCTCGAACGGCACCCCCGGCATTGAAACAAAAACAGTCTTTCCACCGTCCTTCCGCTCCTTTTCAAACCACATTCCGCGTGCGGTGCCAAGTTTATTAGGTATCCCTGTACAGCCCTCCGGGAGCTCAGCCTGCTGGCGGTTCAGTTCGGTCATGACGAACCCGCGCCTGGCAAACATCAGTTCAACATCGTTATAGGCATCCTGGTTGAATACCAGCCTGGTATTGAAGTATTCACAAAGCGTGTGCTTGGTAATATCATCCCTGGTAGGGCCGATTCCCCCGGATATCAGGACAATCGCGGCACGCGATTCGGCCTCTTCAAATGCTTTCAAAATATGCTCCCGGGAATCACTTATTATGGTAACCTGGTGGACGCGAAATCCGCCAAGGTTCAATTGTTCCGCCATCCAGGAGGCATTCGTATTGACTACCTGGCCAATCAGGAGTTCGTCGCCGATATTGATAATTTCAACCATTATATAACCTCTTCCTTTAAACGCGTGTTCAGCTCTCTTACAGCGGTCATGCTCTCCATCAATCCCGGGATATAATCGGTCGATGCGATAAAAGTCCATATATAGGCAACAATGGCATAAATACGGCCCGTTGAAAACTTATCCACATCCACCGCAATAAAGAGTACAACGATGAAAATGATCATCAGGAAAACCTTGATAATAAGGTAATCAAGCGAGCTCCACCTGGCAATTTTAGTCTGGGGAATCACCATACTGTGGTAAAACTCATGAATCTTCGACACATCCCCTGCCTCGAAAATCTTGTATTGATCCTCCCTTGTATCGTGCAACTCCTTTTGCAGGGTCACTACATTTTTCCTGTAGATATTATTAATATAAGCTATGGGAATGATAACAACCACTGCCACTGCCGCAATCCGCCAATCGTAAAAGAAAAGTGCAATCACAGCCCCGAAAGTGGCTGAAAGCTGCCAGGTAACCTCGGGAAGGCGTTCCTTTAAAAACACAATATATTCCTTTGCCAGTTCGGCACGGGCAAACATAAGCGACAGGGGATATCCCTGCTTTTTCGCATAGGTGATTACGTTGGTGGCCGTATCCGCGTGAATTCTTGAGTAAATGGCACCGCTGAACAACCTGTGCAGTGTTCCCCCCATAACATTTAACAGGTAAACAAAAATCCAAATGGCCAGGGGTAATATGTAGTTGACCTGCTCCTTGTCATAAAATTTATCAATCAATGCATCGAGCAACTTGCCGAAAAAGGTAGGCTCAATGATCCAGGCAATATTTTCAAGCAGAACACATGAAAGGACTAAGGCAATGGAATATTTGAACTTCGTTACGATCGCTGTAATGGTCATCCGAGATAGTTTAGAGAAAGTGCAAAATTACCAAATGAAAAGGTATCTTTGGTGGTTAAAAAATAAAAAACAATGAAGAAGCTTAACTATTTGATATTCATATTTTTATTGATTTCAATTTCGGGTTGTGACAGACCTTTGAAAATTAACGGCATCTATCGTTTTTCAGGAGAAAAAAAAGAGGGTTTTAATATCTGGATTGTGGATGGCTACAAAGTGCGACACAAAATTTACCAGGAATTCCTTTATGGCGGGAATGAGCAACGATACATTTTCAACCCAAAAGGTGAAATCTGGATCGACAATGCGGTTTCTTGCGAAGAATATGCTCTTACCCTTGCACATGAACTGAATGAACGTCACCTGATGGCAAAATTCGGATGGACCTACGACCGTTCACACGGCTCTTCCCTGGCTATCGAGGTGGTTATGCGCCGGGAGTTTGACAAAATCTGCCGGATGCATGAGGCCTCCCTGCATAAAGTCTCCCCGACCGACCACGACAACATCAAAGAGATCCGCGACCTGCCCGACAGCATACAACTCCAGCAGATTTACAGGGTGCCTGTGCGTACCATTGGCAATGTTTCCGTCTGGATTGTAGACGGGTACATGGTGAGGAAAACCATTTTCCCTGATTTTGGCTTCAGCGGCAACGACAGGAGTTATCATTTTATCCCGGCCGGAGAAATATGGATCGACGGACAGATTTCATGTGAAGAGACCGAATATTCAATAGCAGAAGAGCTTATTGAACGGGAACAGATGCTGGCAGGGAAAACCTATAGCGAAGCATATCTTGTTGCCATTGATGACAACCTGCGCCGGCGCGACCTAATGGAAACCACAATTAAATCCCATCCTGCCCTCATCATCCCCGATTCACTCACCAGGTATGCGGGAGAGGTTGACCCACATGAAAATTAGCGGTCCTCCTTTTTTTCATACCTTTGCAGAAATGTTATGCTCATGCCTTTACAAACAGAACCGGACCTGATGGTCAATACAGATGGCAGTGTTTACCATCTTTGTATGAAACCCGAACACCTTGCCGAAACGGTCATCGTTGTCGGCGACCCGGGAAGGGTGCACGAAGTCTCCGACCATTTCACAGATATTGAACACACCTCGTCAAACCGCGAATTCAACTGTTGTACAGGATATTACAGGGGAAAGCGCATCACTGTCCTGTCGACAGGGATAGGTACTGACAATTGTGATATCGTCATGCATGAACTGGATGCCCTTGCAAATTTCAATTTAAGAACCAAGGTTCAGAATCCTGTACTGCGGCCCCTGACCATCATCCGGATCGGGACCTCGGGATCGATCCAGCCTGATGTCCCGGTCAACAGCTTTTGCCTATCAACCCATGCCATCGGGCTTGACAACCTGCTCTATTTTTATAAAGGGTCGCACTCGGTTATTGACCAGGAACTTACCCAGTCCTTTGCGGCATACGCCTCCTGGCCGGAGGATCTCTCGAAGCCCTATTTTGTCAAAGGCTCCTCCCGTTTGATCGGTTTATTCAAACCATTTGCCGTTACAGGGATAACCGTCACAGCACCTGGGTTTTACGGGCCACAGGGCCGTTTCCTGCGGCTGCCGCTCACCGACCCGGAGATGATAAAGAAGTTCCAGGGCTTTAATCATGATGGAAACCGGATTGTCAACTTCGAAATGGAAACCTCGGCATTGTATGGACTTGGAGCATTGATGGGCCATGAAATGGTCACCATCTGCGCTTTGATTGCAAACCGCGCAACGGGGCATTACAATACGGATCATAAAACGTTAATACAAAACCTGATCACGATGGTTTTGGACCAAATCACAATATAATGCCAGCCCCAACCGGAAATACAACCCTGGCCGCCCTTATTAAATTGCTGGACGAACCTGATGAACATGCGTTCAGCCTGGTAAGGGAACAACTATTTTCGGTCGGAACCGATGCCCTGGAGCCATTGGAGAGAACCCTGGAGAACACCTTCGATCCTCTGGTCCAGGAACGTATCCGGTATATTGTCGAAAAGTTAAACAGTGAAAACCTCTACGTAGATTTTGTGAACTGGCTTAATCTTGGGTCGGATGACCTGCTCAAAGGCTTTATCCTGGTAACCCGGACACAATTTCCCTCACTGGATGAAACGGATATCATCGTGCAGATCGAGCAGATAAAAATGGACATCTGGCTTGAACTGCATGAGAACCTCACTGCTATGGAAAACATCAGGGTAATGAATCATATCCTTTTCGATCTCCATAATTTCGACGGGAATAAGAGCGAAATGGCCGCACCTCAGAATTCATACATAAACACATTCCTCGAAAGCCGAAAGGGAAGCCCACTCTCCCTGGGCATCCTCTTTATCATCCTTGCACAAAAACTCGGACTGCCCGTTTACGGTGTCAATCTTCCCCAGCATTTCATCCTGGCCTACCTCACCGAACCGGGGCTTGAGAATCCGGGGGAGGATGATGTGCTTTTTTATGTCAACCCGTTCAACAGGGGTACAGTCTTTACCCGCCGCGAAATCGAACTGTTCATCAAACAGATGAAGATCAAACCCGAAACATCGTTTTTTGCACCCTGTACGAATGCCGACATCATCCGCAGACTTATCGATAACCTGATCTTTTCTTACAACCAGGAAGGATCTCCCGAAAAAATAGAAAATTTAGAACACTTGTTAACTGCTTTCGAATGAAAAGACTCCTCTTTCCGGTTTCGCTGATGCTGCTTTGCCTTATGCTTTCGGGCTGGGGGTCGACCGGCCATAAAAAAATCAACCAGAACATGGCATCGTGCCTTCCCCAGCAAGTCTCCTTTTTACTGCCTGCATGGACAAACGTGGTCATGTACAAGTCCTCCGAGGCCGACTACAGGAAGAGCCAGGATCCCAACGAATCGCCACGACATTATATCGATATCGATAACTATTCTGAATTCATCCAGACGGGTATGATCTCACAGGTGTACGACACGGTAGTTTCAAGGCATGGTTCAGCTTTTGTGATTGACCAGGGGATACTTCCCTGGGCTACAATAACCACCTATGATTCGCTGAAGGCTTGTTTCCAGCGTGGCGATTGGAATAAATCGGCGCTTTTCGCTGCCGACCTTGGCCATT
>JBAXFZ010000237.1:0-6668 GCA_037139685.1 Bacteroidota bacterium | reverse complement strand
CATCGGCCATAATGAAAAGGAGCCCAGCCCCATGCATAATTTGAAACCCAGGTCCAGCCTTCATCGGTAAATACCCAGTAGCCGTTTGTAGAGTAGGGAATAAACCCGGGAGAGACGTCGGGCACCCATACATACCCGTACTGGGGATTTTCGATCCATGATCCGTAAGGACTAAGTTCATTATAAAAAACCTGGAAGCTGACGGATCCTTCCTGTGCCGATGCACTGCCGGGTGTCACCCATGTACATATAAAGAGTACAGCTAAAAGGGCAATAATCTTAATTTTGGTTTTCATACATTTCGTTTATCTGTGATTGAATTATCAGGATGCAAAGGTCATGATCGACAAAGACGATTGTGTTACATAATTCCGTTCAAGAGTTGCATCATTCACATATTCCACACCTGTTTCCTGCACTGGCCGCGGTTTTGACGTTAATCACCTCCCGGGAATGTGTGAATCATGTAAGATAATTCAAACAATGTGTAACAGGAACACAATCCCGGGTTCCCACCTTTGCACCATGATTATTCACTTAAAAAACACCAAATGAAAAAGAGATTTCAAGGCCTTGTATTATTAACCTTCATACTCGGTTTAACATTTACATCATGTGTGTCAAATAAAAAATTCATGGCTTCTGAAGCCAACGGGGAAAAGCTCCGTAAGGAAAATGCAACCGCCATGAGCCAATTGATTGATTGCAACGGGCAGGTAAAAGATCTTAAAAATGAAAAAGCGACCCTGCAAAATGAAAATTCGCTGGTCCAGAACGACCTGAAGGCGCTTACAACCGAATCGAAAATGACCATTGCCGACCAGGCAAAGCGGTTAAAAAACCTGCAGGGCATGATTCAGGCGCAGCGGGATGTAATGACCCGGCTTCAGAATTCAATTGCCGAGGCACTCCTGAACTATAAAGCTGATGAATTGTCGGTAACCATTAAAGATGGGAACGTTTACGTTTCCTTAGAGGAAAAGTTACTTTTCAAATCAGGCAGCGATGTGGTTAATCCCCAGGGGAAAGAGGCGCTCAAGTCACTTTCAAAAGTACTGAACAGCACGCAGGATGTGATGGTCATGATTGAAGGACACACAGATAATGTACCCATCGAAACAAAACAATTTGCCGATAACTGGGATCTCAGCACGGCCAGGGCGACCTCCATCGTGCGTATCCTTACCAATGACTACGGATTTGATTCCAACCGCATTACGGCATCCGGAAGGGGCAAATTCCATCCGGTAACAACCAACGAAACTGCTGAAGGCCGTGCCGGAAACCGGAGAACAGAGATTATCCTTTCGCCCGATTTGAAGGAGCTGTATAAACTTTTATACCAGTAACCGTTTTCAAAAACCATAACAACCGGCATAACCCTCTGCGATGCCCTTAGCTGCCTTTTCAGCTACAAAACCGGTGGGCAGACAACCCAAATTTTAATGAACTTGTAATTTTAAACAGATAAATCAATGAAAAACTTTAAAACGATCATCCTGCTGTGTGTTTTCATGGCAACCTTATCAGTTCAGTATGCCAGTGCCCAGGGTCCGCAGGATCCGGCCGGCAGGGGCAACGGTATTCTCGGGTTTGGCTTTGGCCCCGGGATCCCCTATTTTGGCGGCGATGGCTTTGGCCCTGCCATCTTGGTCCATTACGACCAGAGCATATGGAAAGCAGGCCCGGGCAGCATCAGTCTTGGCGGCCAGATCGGCACTTCCTTCTTTACCCATGATTATTATCACCGCGATTACCAGTACAGGGACCGGTGGACAAACGTGGGTGTTGCTTTCAGGGCTGCCTACCATATCGGCTGGCATGTGCGCGGACTCGACACCTATGCTGGTTTCGGCGCGGGAACCCTGTTCAGCATGTACCATGACGCCGAATATGGCACCGTAAACAGGCACACCAGCGTTTACCTGATACCGGAACTTTTTGTAGGGGCATCCTACTATTTCACCAGGCGGGTTGGTGTAAATGCCGAACTTGGTTACAATTTCGCAGTTGCATCCGTTGGCCTGAACTTCAGGCTATCAAAATAGTTCTGCTTTTTTTAACAACTGTTAAAAATTTGGCTGCCTCAAATACCAGGGGCGGCCATTTTCTATTTCACCTTTTGATTTATCAATCAGCAACAAATGTGGGAATTATATAAATTTTTAAAAAATTTATGTAACATGAATCCCCCAGTCCAGTTGTAATTTTGCAATAATGTTCCTGTTTTCTTGTAACCTGAAAAACAATCTTTCAACAATGAAAATCACCGGTTTAATCATCCTTATTATCGGCATCGGCCTCACCCTGTTCTCAGCCTTCACTTTTTTCACAAGGGAAAAGGTCGTTGACCTGGGGGCCATCGAAATTTCAAGGGACAAGCCACATCACCTGGATTGGTCGCCGCTGGTTGGGATCTTTGTGATGGGAGCCGGAGGGGTTGTATTATGGCAGTCTGCAAAAAAACAGTAAACCGTTTATGCAGAATTTGATTTAACCTGCACTCCCTTTAAAAGGGGTGTCTGATTTAACGCCACCAATGAATATATTGCTGGTATCCCCTCAGTTTCCCGACTCTTTCTGGAGTTTCAAACATGCATTGCGCTTTATTTCCAAAAGGGCGGCTGAACCTCCTCTCGGGTTAATTACGATATCAGCGATGCTTCCTGCAGGATGGAATAAAAAGCTTGTGGATTTGAACATCCGCTCGCTTTCGGCAAAGGAAATACAGTGGGCCGATCTTGTCTTTATAAGTGCAATGCGCATCCAGGCATCTTCAGTCAATTCAATTGTTGATGAATGCATCAAATACGGCGTAAAAACCGTGGCCGGGGGACCATTGTTTACACAGGATTACCAGGAATTTTCACGGATTGACCACCTGATCCTGAACGAAGCGGAGATCACCTTGCCAAGGTTTCTTAATGATTTAACCGAAGGTACCCCGGGAAGGATCTATAAGACAACCGATTTTCCCGAAATATCGGATACTGTTATCCCCGACTTTCATCTTTTGTCAAGAAACCGATATGCATCCATGAGCATCCAGGTTTCGCGGGGATGCCCTTATTCATGCGACTTTTGCGGCATAGCAGCATTGAACGGCACCAGGGTCAGGACAAAATCACCGCAACAGGTACAGGCCGAACTCGGCAGATTGCATGAACTCGGTTGGCGGGGACCCGTTTTTATTGTGGATGACAACTTTATCGGGAAGAAAAAAGAGATCAAATACAATTTACTGCCTGCCATGAAAGGCTGGATGAAGGAGCATCACCACCCCTTTACATTTACAACGGAGGCTTCGATCGATCTTGCCGATGACAAGGAGCTCATGTTGCTGATGGCGGAGACCGGTTTCAATTCGGTATTCATCGGGATAGAGACCCCCGAAGAGAGCTCCCTGAATGAATGCAACAAAGTTCAGAATAAAAACCGCGACCTCGTCCGGAGCATTAAAATCATCCAGCATGCCGGACTGCAGGTATCGGGCGGGTTTATTGTCGGTTTCGATAATGACACTCCGTCGGTTTTCCAGCGTCAGATCGATTTCATACAGCAAAGCGGAATTGTTTCAGCCATGGTGGGATTGTTGAATGCCCCAAAGCATACCCGGCTTTACATGCGAATGGAGGCTGAATCAAGGCTGACAAATGAGATAACCGGCAACAACACCGATCTGACGATGAATTTCATACCAAAGATGCATTATCCCGACCTGGTTGCCGGTTACAGGAAAATACTTCATGACATATATACAACAAAACCATACTACAACAGGATCAGGCAGCTTTTGCTTCACTACAGGCCTGTCGTAAACACCCCGCAAAAGATCACCCTTACCGACCTGAAGGCCCTGGTGAAGTCAGTTTTCATTATCGGGGTTTTCAACAGGGGCAGGAGCAGTTACTGGAAGTTGCTGATCTGGGCACTGTTCAGGGATCCTGCCATGTTATCGAATGCCATCACCTATGCCATATATGGCTACCATTTCAGGAAAGTGTACAGGATATCGGGATAAAACTCCCGGGTAATCCTGGTATCTCCGGGCGCATTATTCAAATGATTTTCAGGGAATCTTCTCCTGCCGGCTGGTGTAGCCGGCAAGCATGCAATTCCACACTGCCCGGATATTGTCAAACAGGAAACCTCCTTGACAAACCGGGTAAAAAAATGTATATTTGTTTGTACCATATGCATTTCAATTCATTGATTAGAAAATACTTGAAAAACGGGGCTGATTGAAGTTATACATTAAAAATATGGTTTGCATCCGGTGCAAAATGGTTGTTAAAACCGAGCTGAAAAAACTCGGCCTCCATTATGGAATCGTTGAACTTGGTGAAGCCGAAATCAGGGAGGAACTTTCGCCGGAGCAGATTGAACAGTTTAGCGCTGCCCTGAGGAAGACCGGGCTTGAATTGATGGATGATAAAAAAAGCATCCTTGTCGAAAAAATAAAAGCCATCATCATTGAACTGGTTCATTACAATGAAGACCAGATCAAGGTAAACCTGTCAGATTACCTGAGTGAAAAACTCAGCCTCAATTATACTTACCTGGCACACCTCTTTACGGAGGTAAAGGGAACCACGATAGAAAAGTTTTACCTTGCCCATAAAATTGAAAAGGTAAAGGAACTCCTTGTATACGACGAGCTCAGCCTGTCAGAGATTGCCTACAGGATGCATTACAGCAGTGTGGCCCACCTGTCGAACCAGTTCAAGAAAATGACAGGGCTGACCCCTTCCCATTTCAAAAACCTCAGGCATAAGAGAGGCGTCTTCCTGAAGAACGGCCGGTGATCTCCGGCCTTTTCAAATGTGTGAATGATGCAAATTATCGGGGGAATTGTGTAACGGTTTCAGCCGTGACGGGGTCTACCTTTGCTATTATCAGTTATAAACCAATACAAAACTTATTATCATGGGAAATTTACTTTATATCATAGCCGTCATCCTCGTAATTGCCTGGGCAATCGGATTTTTTGCCTACAGTGTAGGAGGCCTCATTCATGTACTTCTCGTCATTGCCCTCATTGCAATTATTTTCAGGATAATCCAGGGAAGAAACATCTTGTAATTCACCCGTTAACCGTTCGTTTCATACCTTCATCTCATTCCTAGAATAAGTAAACAGGAATATCATATTGCACTCCTCACCGACACACCTGAAGGCATGACCGGAATCCCCGGTCATTCTTTTCGGAAAGGACAGTCACCAATCCAATCTACTATTTCATTTTAATTTCTGCGGCAAATTTTATCGCCATGGGGAATATCATGTAATCCTGATAACACATAAACTATTTACCTACAATAAAATAACCGTGACAGACAAGGAAATATCACTGCCGTTCTACATAAAAGCAACAATTTTCCTGCTGGGTTTGTTTACCCTCATCACAATCCTTTATATTGCCCAGGGGATAATTGTCCCGCTGGTTTTCGCAACAATTATCGCAATTTTGCTTCAACCGGTCACCAATCTTTTTGTGCGGATAGGTATAAACAGGCTGGTGGCCATCGCAACCACGATGCTGCTGACATTCCTGGTAATTGCTGCTTTTTGCGCCCTCCTCTTTTCCCAGGCAAGCCGTTTCAGCGAATCATGGCCTGTGCTGGTCGATAAGTTCACGGAGATACTCAATCAATCAATCACCTGGACCTCCGGATATTTTGATATAAACCCGAAAAGGATCCATGAATGGATTACAAAAACACGCATGGAACTTATCAATACCAGCAGCGCCGTAATCGGGCAGACAATTATCAGTGTGGGCAACACGGTTGTTGTGTTGTTTTTGGTTCCCGTATATGTCTTTATGATCCTGTATTACCAACCCCTTCTGCTGGATTTCATACGGAAGCTTTTTAAGGAAAGCCACCAGGTGCAGGTGACTGAAGTTGTTACCCAGATAAAGCGGGTTATTCAGCAATATCTCACCGGCCTGGTCATCGAGGCGGTGATGGTGGCGGTACTCGACGCGGCAGCATTGCTGATTCTCGGAATTGACTATGCCATCCTGCTTGGAATCATAGGGGCGTTGCTTAATGTGATTCCCTATATCGGGGGGCTTGTAGCGGTAGCGTTGCCGATGATGATTGCCATAGCCACGAAATCAACAGCCTGGTATGCTGTTTATGTACTCCTGGCTTACTATTTCATACAGCTTGTCGACAACAATTATATCGTCCCGATCATCGTCTCCTCCAAAGTCAAAATCAATGCGCTGTTTTCCATCATCGTGGTAATTGCCGGGAATGCCCTTTGGGGAATATCCGGGATGTTCCTGTCAATACCGATCCTGGCTATCATCAAACTTATTTTTGACCATGTTGAACCATTAAAACCCTGGGGATTTTTGCTGGGTGACACCATGCCACAGTTGTTAAAACTAAAACCCATTCTTAAAACAAGCAAGAAGGAGCAAATATGATACAAGTTAAAAAAGAGGGTATAATTTTATCCAGGACTGATTTTGCTTTTGAAAACGAAGCGGTTCTGAATCCTGCTGCAATCAGGGAGGGCGACAACGTTCATCTTTTCTACAGGGCCGTACGCAACGGTAACAATTCAACCATCGGCTATTGCAAACTGGACGGGCCACTCACCATTATTGAACGGTGGGAAAAACCCCTGATGGTTCCTGAATTCGACTATGAATC
>JBAXFZ010000236.1:0-6675 GCA_037139685.1 Bacteroidota bacterium | reverse complement strand
GATCCGGTTGAAGGCAGTCATGGCCGGTTTGGAAACATTGGCCAGCACCATGAAAGTGCCATGCAGGAGGCCGAAAATGATAAAATTCCAGTAGGGGCCATGCCAGAAGCCGACAAGCACAAAGGTTATGAGCAGGTTGAGATTCAGCCGCCATTGCACGGCTTTCCCCCGGTAATTGAAGGGAAGTGAAAAATAGACATAATCGCGCAGCCACGTGGTAAGGGAGATGTGCCACCGGCTCCAGAAGGCCGCGACCGACTGGGCGCTGAAGGGCCGGTTGAAATTGGGACTGAGCCTGAACCCCATCAGCCTGGCAGATCCGATGGCAATATCGGTATAGCCCGAAAAATCGGCATAAACCTGCATCATTTTAAGAACAATCCCGATTGCGATTTCAATGCCATGGAAATAGCCCGGCTCTGAAAAGATGGCCTGCACAAACATCGACAGCCGGTCGGCAATGACCATTTTTTTAAACAGCCCCCAGAGGATCAGGCGGAGGCCACTCGAGAACAGTTCAGGGTCGAATGGGTGTTCGAGACGGAACTGGGGTATCAGCCTGCCTCCCCGCTCGATCGGGCCGGCCAGGATGAGCGGGAAAAACGAGACGAACAGGGCGTATATCCCGATGTTTTTTTCCGGCTTTATGACGCCCCGGTAAACATCGAGGGTGTACCCGATGGTCTGGAAGGTATAAAAGGATATCCCGATCGGCAGCATCAGGGAGAATGCCGGGACCAGGGTGTTATTGCCGGTGATCCCCGCAACCTGGTTAATGATTTCAGTGAAAAAACCCAGGTATTTGAACAGCAGCAGCATCCCCAGATTTATGCAGATTGAAAGGAGCATGTATTTGAACCGTTGTTTTTTATGGGGAAGCTTTCCCATCTGCAGGGCGGCCAGGTAGGAAACAGCCGTGGCGCTCATAAGGATGAGAACAAATTCTACCCGCCAGAGGAGGTAGAAAAAATAGCTGGCTGCGAGCAGCAGGGCCCAGCGCCAGCGAAATGGGAAAATATAGTACAGTAATACAGTTACGGGGAGAAAGAAGAGATATCCTATGGAGTTGAAGAGCATGTTTTCCCGGCCTTTTATTTGGTGATGTGATCAGCCCCGCTCTCCTGGTACCAGGTGCCCTCGCTTGTCACGGTTCTGCCAGGGGGATTGGGAGATAAACTGAATAAATGCTCAAATTTTTGTGCCAGCCCCAGTTTATAATCCGATGGCTCGAACAGAACCCGGGCCCTTTGGTCACTCCCTGCAAGCAGTCGCACGGCTTTCCTTATTTTTCCCGCTGTGCTCTCAAAACTCCCGCGTGTAAGCTCGTAACGCTGGTGTTCTATCTCCTCCTGTCCTTCACACAGCCGGTACCCGAGTTGCAGGTTGAAGTTGACCGCATTGCTGTTCGAACGCAGGATATGGGCATACTGCTTTTTCCACCCCAGCAGGTAAAAGGTGGTTTCAATACCCGCTACCGAAACCAGGTAGGGGACGAATGTATTGTAAAATTCCCTCCTCCCCAGGAAAATTCCCGATTCCGAGGTCAGATGCTCCCAGTCGATGTTTTTATCGTTCAGCAACCCGATTTTCTCCCCACCGTAATAAATCATTAGGTAATTGCAATCAAGGTTGTCGATCGAGCGGAACCATTGCCGCTGTTGTTCCGGGGTGATGATTTCCTGGTATTTCATGTTGAGCCTCACCGGGTCTGAATTGCGCCATTGCCTCACCAGCTCGGCATCCTCCTCCCTGAGCCTCTCCAGGGTGATCCCGTATTTAAAGAACTTCATGGTTCAGCACGGTTTTAATCGCAAACGGGGGTTTGCGGTTCTGGACCATATAGATCCGGCTCAGGTATTCGCCGATAACACCCAGCGAAAGCAAAATAATGCTGGTCGAAAACAGGATGGTCACGATCAGGGCTGTAAACCCCACGATGGGAATCCCGTGCATGAGTTTCCGGTAGATGAAAAATATCCCTGTGATGAAACTCAGCAGCGCCGAGATGAACCCTCCGTAAACCATCATCTTCAGCGGCATGGCTGTGTAATAGATGATCAGGTTCGAGAGGAGCGAAAAAAGGGAGTGCGAAGTGTATGTCGACTGCTGGTAGGGCCTTTTCCGGTGGTCGACCGTTACAAAGGCAATATGGCTGGTGTACCAGTTGAAAAGTTCGTCGATGTAAATGAAATTGATCTGGTGGTTGAGCAGGTTCTTGCCGAGTGATGATTTCATCAGCCTGAAGGAGGAACCGTTGCCTTTGGTCTTGAAGATCCTGCGCGACCAGCCTTTGAGCGCCCCGCTGCCCATGTTCCGGACCATGGAGTGCTGTTTCTTGCTGTAAATGCCGTAAACCAGGTCGGCTTCCGAATTTTGCATGGCGCCGATCAGTTTGACGATCTCTTCAGGTGGGTTTTGCAGGTCATCGTCGATGGTGATTATGAATTCCCCCGATGCCTGCGCAATGCCGCATATGGTGGCGTTGTGCTGGCCGAAGTTTCGCGCCAGGCGGATGGCGGTGACCGCCCCGGGATTCGCACGCTGTATCGATTCAAGACTGTTCCAGCTGGCATCGGAGCTGCCGTCATCCACAAAAATGACCTCGAATGTCTTTTCGATTTTATGCATGGTCTGCCCGATCCTCCGGAACAACTCTTCAAGTGACTCGAAGCTGTTATATACCGGGACAATGATCGAGTAATCGGGTGTTTTCGTTGCCATAGTTGTCAGCCTCCTCCTAATATCAGGTTTGTCGCGCTTATCCACTTTGAAGCATCCGACAGGTAAAACACGATTGTATTGGCAACATCCGCCGGGTCGCCAAGCCCCATCAGCTGGCGCTCTTCAATTTTGTCGACCGCCTCTTGGGAGAAATTCCGGGCGGTTTCGCTGAGCATAGGGGTACGCACAAAGGCGGGAGCGATGCAGTTCACCCGTGTGCCCCTGGGGGCCAGTTCGAGCGCAAGTACCCGGGCATAGGCCTCAAGTGCAGCCTTGGCACTGATATACATGGCACCGCCAACGAAGGGATATCGGGTCGAAATGGATGAGATAAATACGATGGAACTGTGGCCCTTTGCCAGTTTTTTCTTTCCTAAAATGGCTGCTGTCAGCAGCACCGAGGCATCAAAGCTAATGCGGAATGTCCGGGAGATGATCTCCTGGGTGATAAACCGGGCAGGGGCCAGGTCGGAAATGCCGGTACTGTGCACCAGCCCGTCAAGTTCGGGTAATCCCGCTACCAGCCGGTCGATGTCGGCCTGGATGGTAAGATCGGCCAGGATTTGCAGGTGCCCCTCCCCGGCAAGGGCATGCCAGGTCTCATCCAGCCGTTCTGCATTGCGGCCGGTGACAATAACACGGGCGCCGTATTCGCTGGCTGTTATGGCAGTCTGCCTTCCCAGACCCGAGGAGGCTCCGGTGACAAGGACCGTTTTACCCTTCAGATCAAAAGCATTCATTCTTTATGAGATTGGATTGGAATGGCATCCTGCTCGGTAAGCTCCGGAACAACGATGCCGTCGGTTTCAATAAGGACCGTACCCCAGGAGAGCCCGATTCCGAAGGCCGAAAGCAAAAGCTTTTGCGGCTTCGCTGCGAGCGTCTCACGGATCTGGGTGACCATGGTCAGGGGGATCGAGGAGCAGCTTGTATTGCCGAATTCGCGAAGTGAATAGGGCAGTCTTGCCGGATCCACCTTCAGCATTTTGCGGAGCGTTTCATTGATCAGGCGGTTGGCCTGGTGAAACAGCAGGAAGTCGAACTCGTCAAGCTGGCGGTTAAAGTGTTTCAGCGTGGTTTTGATATTGGGAACCACTTCGCGAAGCGAGAAGTTAAACACCTCTATCCCGTTCAGCGCTATCTGCAAACGGTTATGATAGATCCGTTCACCATATTTCTTCATTGAAAAGGAGCTCTTGCCGGCAAGGTTACGTACCCCGCCATCCTGGATGATAATGGCACCGTAGCCGCTTCCATCGGTTTGCAGGTTGAACTGCATGGGAGCGTGACCCGGTTTGAGTTCCAGTGCGGTGGCTGTTCCCGCATCCCCGAAAAGAGGGAAGGTGCTCTTGTCACGGTAGGCAGAGGTTACATTCGAAAGGTCACCCACCAGCAGAAGTCCTTTTTTTAAACCCGTGGTATGCATCAGGCTGCCGATGACCGAGAGACCGTAAACATAACCCGAACAGCCCAGGTTGATGTCGATGGCCATGCAGGTGTGCGGCAATTTCAGCCGGTCCTGCAGGATGGCGGAGGTAGAGGGGATGATATAATCGCGCGATTGTGAGACAAATACAAGCAGGTTGATCTCTCCCCGTTGCCATCCAAGCTCATCCAGCAGCTGTTCGGCCGCCTGGAAACAAAGGTCGGATGTTGTCTGTCCCGGCTGGGCCACATGACGCGTCTCCACACCGATCATCTGGATGATCTGGTCACGCTCTTTCTGCGTTATCCAGTTGTAATCGTGGTTGGATAGTATCTTTTTGGGAACACACGCCGAGAGACCGGCAATACGCACATCTGGTATCTCAAAAATGGCCATCAGGATCTTCAGTTGATCTCCCGTACTTACAGGAACTACGCAAAAGTACATTTTTTTTTGTTATAGGCCCCATTTTTCTAATTTTGCCGGGCTAAGTAGGAATAGACCTATTTAGCCCTAAATTATTGAAAAGATGGATTTAACGAACCAGGTTCCTCTCCCGGGTGACCTCCGGCTGAAGCCTGACCATGCTACCATTGTCTCTGTTCTGCGGCATCGGGCATGCATACACCCCGGCAAGACGGCTTTTACCTTCCTTGCCAGCGGGGAGGAGGAGACAGGTTCGTTAACCTATGGCGAACTTGACCTGGGCGCCCGCAATATCGCCGGGAAGCTGACTTCAATGGGGATTAACGGAACGAATGTGCTTATGTTTTACCCCCCCGGGCTTGATTTTATCTTTGCCTTTTTCGGATGCCTTTACTCAGGTACCATTCCTGCAACTGTTTATCCCCCGCGCAAAAACCGTTCGGTACACCGTATCCGCTCCATTGCAGCTGATTGCGGGGCAACTTCAATCCTTACAACAGAGGCCATTGCCCGCACCCTTGACCGTAACTTCGCAGAAGACACCCTGTTAGCTGCCCTGCCATGGCATACAACCGATACCTGGCCTGTTTCCGATCGCGATGCCACCAATGCCTGGGAACCCGGTTTTGAAGAGCTGGCCTTTCTCCAGTACACGTCCGGTTCGACCGGTAACCCCAAGGGTGTGATGGTCAGCCACCGGAACATCATGTACAACCTGCGTTCTCTGCAACTGATATTCAGTATCACTCCCGACGATGTTGCCGTGCACTGGGTGCCCCAGTTTCATGATCTCGGCCTGATTTTCGGCATCCTGGAAACGGTCTTTTCAGGTTCGCGTGCAGTGCTGATCCCCCCATTTATCTTTATTTCAAACCCGGCCTGCCTCCTGCAGGCCATAACCCGGTACGGGGCAACCCTGAGCGGGCAGCCCGACTTTGCCTTCAACCATTGTGTCGAAAAAATCGATGAGATCCAACGGGCCAGCCTTGAACTCTCCCCGCTCAGGGTCATGTACAGCGGGGCCGAACCCATCAGGAAATCGACCTTCGACCGGTTTTTAACATCATTTTCCCCGGTCGGGCTGAACCCCGACGCACTGATCCCGGCATACGGCATGGCCGAATCCACCCTTATCCTCACCGGTGCAAAGGAGCGCGGACCGACAAAATACCTCGCAGTAAGGACCTCCGCACTTGAAAAAAACATGGTGGTTCCGTGCGATAACGGTGACCAGTCAGCTGACGCCCAGTGGATAGCCTCCAACGGGAAGCCAACCATGGATACATCCATCCTGATCGCTGATCCTGAAACTATGGAGGTTTTAGAGCCATACAGGATAGGGGAGATATGGGCCAGCGGGAGCACCGTTGCGATGGGTTACTGGGGAAATCCGGAACTTACCGAGAGCGTTTTCAGGGTAAGCCCGGCAGGCAGGGACAATCCTGTCTGGCTGCGCACGGGTGACCTTGGATTCGTGCACAACGGTGAGCTT
The DNA here is from genome assembly GCA_037139685.1 of Bacteroidota bacterium. Classification (GTDB taxonomy): domain Bacteria; phylum Bacteroidota; class Bacteroidia; order Bacteroidales; family FEN-979; genus CAIVAT01. Next base: position 610 of record JBAXFZ010000236.1, on the reverse strand, counting down.
TTTATAACCGGCCGGCTGAAGGACCTGGTCATCATTCATGGCCGCAACTTCTATCCGCAGGACATTGAAAAAACCGTGGAGGAGAGCCACTCCGCCGTCAGGAAAACCTGTGTCGCAGCCTTCCCGGTCGAATACAACGGGAAGGAAAGGCTGGCAGTTGTCGCCGAATTGCGCCGTTCGATCATTCCGCACGACCGGGATAAAATACTGGGAGCCATCGTTGCCGCCATATCCGTTGAGTTCGAAATACAGCCGGCACGCATTGTCCTGATCAGGACAGCCACCCTGCCAAAGACCTCAAGCGGGAAGATCATGCGCCGGGGAGCAAGGGAATTGCTGCTGGCAGGGAAGATGGATATCATTGCCGAACGGTTGTTCGAAGAGAGGGAGATTGCCCCGTCGGGCCCGGCTCTGCAGGAGGTTATGGACATCGAACAGTTCCTGGTTACCTGGGCCTCACTTCACCTGAACAACGGCGTCCCTGCCGATCCTTCACAAAGCCTGATAAACTACGGTATCGATTCACTGAGGGCCGTGGTGCTTACCGATGAAACCAAAAATGTTTACGGGTTCGAATGGCCGCCCTACCTGTTTTTTGAAGAAATTTCAA
>JBAXFZ010000235.1:0-6675 GCA_037139685.1 Bacteroidota bacterium | reverse complement strand
AAGGTGACCCTTCTTCAGGAAACCAGTCGGGACCAGCAGGCCGGCACCCTGATGTATGTCCCGGTCTATAAAAATGGGATGGCAACAGGTGGCCATGCGGAGCGTCGCGCTGCAATCAAAGGCTGGGTCTATATACCTATCCGGATGAATGATCTGATGCAGGGGATTTTAGGGCGATGGGAGGAAAACCGGCATGACCGGATCCGCCTGCAGGTATATGACGATATGATCTCGGGAACTGCGCTGCTGTATGACAGCCAGCATAAAAATGAGATAAGCCGTGAGAAAATTGCTTCGCGCAAAATTGCACTGCCAGTCGCCTTTAACGGAAAAGAGTGGATATTGCTGTTCACTCAATCGTCCGGGCAACACGCAGGTATAAGCAGCGCCGTTGTTTTTGTTCTTCTCGGCGGGGCGGCGATCAGCATCCTGCTGCTGGCCCTTTCGTTTTCATTGTTTAATACCAGGTACCAGGCCCAGCTGATTGCACAGCAACTGCTGGCCGAGCGTAAATTGAGCGAGGAAAGGTTCGGGATCTTGCTTAATTCTGCAGCTGAAGGAATTTACGGCCTCGACCTTCATGGAAACTGTACTTTCTCAAACACGGCCTGCTCGCGGTTGCTGGGATATGAAGATGGGAATCAGTTCCTGGGGAAAAACATGCATGACCTCATCCACCATTCGCACAACGATGGCAGTCCTTTTGATGTTGAAAGCTGCAAAATATTCATGGCCTTCAAAAAACAGACCGGTACCCATGTTGATGATGAGGTAATGTGGCGGGCCGACGGCACCTGTTTCCCAACAGAATACTGGTCCTTTCCCATTTTTATCGACGGGAAGATCGACGGCGCCGTCGTCACGTTTTTTGACATCACCGAACGCAAACAGGCAGAGTCGGAGACTGGGAAAGCACGCCTGGAGGCAGAACAGGCAAACAGGTCGAAGAGCGAATTTATCTCCCGTATGAGCCATGAGCTTCGCACCCCGATGAATTCAATACTGGGCTTCACCCAGCTGATGGAGATGGGGATACTCAGCCCTGCCCACCGCAAGGGGGTTAACCACATACTGAAGAGCGGCAAACACCTGCTCAATTTAATCAACGATGTTCTTGATATATCGCGGATTGAGTCAGGACGCATATTGCTGCATATTGAAACTGTGGATGCAGGCAAGGTTATACTTGAAGTCCTGGATTTTATGCGCCACGACGCAGCGAAACTAAACCTGGTTCTTCAGTATGAACACCGGGATGCTGAAGATTTTTATGTTACTGCCGACCGCCAGCGATTAAGGCAGGTGCTGCTGAACCTGGTAAACAACGCTGTAAAGTATAACAGGGATGGGGGGAGAGTCGGGATAAACACCGAATTGCGGCAGGATGGCCGGCCCGGCATGGACAGGGTGCGTATCTCGGTCAGCGATACGGGGCCCGGGATAAGCCAGGGAGATCTCCTTAATCTTTTCATGCCTTTTGAACGAATCGGGGCTGAAAAAACAGGGACGGAGGGAACCGGGCTTGGGCTTGCGGTCGTAAAACAGCTCATGTTTGTAATGAAGGGCGAGATCGGTGTTGAGAGCGAGCCGGGCAAGGGAAGTACCTTCTGGATCGAATTGCCCGACGCAGGAAACCAGGCAGCCGACCCTGAACAAATACTTTCAGGAATCACGCCGGGAACAAGCATGCCGGGAATAACCGGAACCATTTTGTACGTGGAGGATAACATCCCGAACTCCGAACTGGTTGAGGGAATATTGGAGGAGCACAGGCCGGGTATCCGGCTTGTGATTTCCAGGTTCGGAAAACCTGCAATTAAACTGGCAGGGGAGTTGCTTCCCGGCTTGATCCTGCTTGACCTGGATTTGCCCGACTGCCCTGGCGACGAGGTACTGTCCATGCTGCAGTCCGGTGCTGCCACAAGTTCCATCCCGGTTGTGGTCATCAGTGCAGACGCCAGCACACAGAAGATTGCAAAGCTGAAACAGGCAGGAGCCTGTGATTACCTGTCAAAGCCATTTGATGTAATCAAATTCCTGGAAATGGTTGACCAGAAGATCACCCCTGGCAGGATGTAACAGTCTTAAGCCTGATCACTAAAAACAAGTATGTATGATTGACCCGACTTTGAAAAATGCCAGGATTCTGATCGTGGATGACCAGGAAGCCAATATTGACGTGCTTTCAGGATTGCTGGAGATGCAAGGGTATCATGATATTCTGACTACCACCGATTCAAGGCTGGTTGTCGGTTTGTATGCCTCGTTTGCTCCCGACCTTATCCTCCTCGACCTGATGATGCCCTGGTTTTCCGGTTTCGAGGTGATGGAACAGCTATCTGCGCTGATTCCTGAAAATACCTACCTGCCGGTCCTCATCCTTACCGCCGATATCACCCCGGAAGCTAAAAAGAGGGCATTGCTGAACGGAGCGAAGGATTTCCTTTCAAAGCCGTTTGACCTGGTTGAAGTGGGGCTCAGAATCGATAACTTGCTGTTTGCGCGGATTCTGCATCAGCAGGCCCTGGGCAGGAACCTGATCCTGGAGGAGCGTGTCAGGGAACGGACAGCAGAACTGGAAAAATCAAATTGTGAATTAATTGCAGCAACTGAACACGCAAAGACAGGCGACAGGCTCAAATCGGCCTTTATCAGGAATATTTCCCACGAAATCCGTACCCCGCTGAATGGCATCCTGGGGATGTACAAAATATTGACTGATCCCGCCCTTTCAAAAGAGGACCGGGATGAGAACCTGGTCTTTCTGCAAAAAAGCAGTAACCGCCTGATAAGGACTGTGACAGATATGATGGACATCTCACTGCTCGTATCTGAAACAATGCCGGTTTCAGATACAACTTTTGACCCCGTTGTACTCATGGAATTGTTATACAAAGACTTTCAGAAGATTTGCGAACCCGGTCGCGTCACATTCACGCATAGCACCAAGTTGCCGGCCGGCCATGTTACCATCACATCAGACCGGGAGCTGTTGTACAAGATATTCTCCCGGCTGCTTGAGAATGCGGCCAAGTTTACCCATAAAGGCACGATATCGTTTGGTTTTGAGGTGCAGGAGATGGAGGTGGAGTTTTTTGTGAGGGATACCGGTGTGGGTATCGAAAAGGAGTTCCAGTCAGCGGTATTTGAACCATTTATGCAGGAAAATGCGCTCATAACGCGCGGACATGAGGGAAACGGGCTGGGCTTGTCGATTGCCTCTAGACTGGTGAGGCTTTTAGGGGGAGAGATCCGGCTTGAATCGGACAAAGGTGAAGGAGCCGCCTTCTTTTTTAAATTGCCTTTTAAACCCATTGACAGCACAATAACAGAAGCCGGCTCCACGACACCCGTCAAACAGAAAGGACCATTATCAGCTGTGCTGATCGCCGATGATGACGTCCTCTCCAGGAAATTCATGGAGTTCATCGTCTGTGATTATACAACAGCTGTTTACCATGCCAAAAACGGACAGGAAGCGGTGGCAGTCTGCCGCAAACATCCCGAAATTTCGATGGTCCTGATGGATCTCAAGATGCCTGTCATGAGCGGATTTGACGCAACGCAGGAAATCCGGAGGTTTAACTGCGACATGGTGATAATCGCCCAGTCGGCCTTTTCGGACTCACAGGTTCGGAATGATGCCATGAAAGCGGGCTGCAACAATTTCATAACAAAACCGGTGGATGAGGTTTTGCTGCTGGCCATGATGGCGGACTATTTCGATATAGAATGAAAAAAGACGGGGTCTCTGTTTCCGGAGGTCCCGGTCACGATTTTCGCTCAGCCTGATATGCCTCAAAAAGCTCCTTTTCGTTTTTACCCTGCCTGATGCCGCTGATCAGCAAGACCAGCAAATGGGGAATATCATCCTCCCTGAAATCCGATTTTGCAGCGAAGGTGCTTACGATGCGCATCTCGTTCCTGTCAATTGCACCGTCGGCCAGGGTCATCTTCACAACCCCGTAAACCTGGCCGAACCGTTCCGGTAATTCTGCAGGCGGCGTATAATCCGATTTGCCGGTGCTTTCAATTAAAAAATCGATCTCTGCAGGGGTGAAGCCCTGCCCCTGGCCGATGTTGTGCAATAGTTCCATCTCGGCGCTGCTGATGCTGCCATCAGCCCTTGCAATCCGGATCAGGTGGATAAAATATTCCTTGTTCTGCTGCTTCAGCGAGCGGTCTTTTAGATTTGCGGTAGCCATTTTTTGAGATTTGACAATGGTTGACTTCTGATAACGGGCCCGGATGATCTGCCCATTATGAAGCCTGGTCGGTGTCTTTCACCTCCCTTTAAGAAGCAGTAAAGGTAGACCCGGGTTAACCCGGAGAAATTACATAATTCAGGGAAATAATTACATTATTCACACCCTGCACGAAATACCATCCGTCATTCACTCAAAAACAAAAGTATTATTCATGGTTTTCGCCATTTCACTATTTCGCTACCTCGCTACCTTGCTACCTAATAACTATGCCCCCCCTCTTCCATTTCCGCTTCATCGATCTTCCTGTTGTTGATGGCTTTCCAGGCATACCAGATATAGGCAACGACAAAGGGCACCAGCAGTGAAACGTAACTCATTACGGTAAGGGTATAGTGGCTTGAGGAGCTGTTATGGATCGTGAGCGAACTCTGGAGATCGGTGACCGAAGGGTAATAGGCCGTGTTGTTCAGTCCTGCAATGCAAAACAGGGCAAAAACAGCCAGGAATGTGCCGGCTCCTGCATACCATATTCCCGAGGCGGCATTCTTTGCCGTGTCGATCAGGGGTAATGCCACGCCAAGCAGGACAAAGACCACGCCGGCTGCAAACATCATCAAAACAGGAGGCATCTGGACAAGGTTGTGGTAGTACTTGTTCATCTCGCCAATGATCATCCCGGTGTCGGGTTTAACGGCAAACCCGGGCCTGATAAGGAGTCCGTAAACGAAGGCAAGGAAGAAGACAAGGAAAGGGATTACGTTGATAAGCAGATGTTTCTTCGAACGTTCCAGGATATGCTCATCGTTGATCGAGTTCATGAAATAGAGGATTCCCAGTACCCTGGCAAGGAAAAACACGGCGAGCCCGAGAGTTGTGTTCCGCCAGTTTAAAACGGCTTCGAGCCCGTGCGCGGGATGCATCCAGCGTGAGATAGCGGGGTCGGCCAGGTTCGACAGTGCTGATTTGTTCACCAGGAAAGCCGAGCCGGTGAAAAAGGTTCCTACCGCCGTGCCAAGCAGGACCGTCCCCACCAGCCCGTTGATGATCAGGAACCATTCATAGGTTTTATGACCGAGCAGGTTATTCGGCTTGCTGCGGAATTCATAGGCAACAGCCTGGATGATAAAGGCAAACAGGATGGCCATCCAAACCCAGTAGGCCCCGCCGAAACTTGTTGAATAAAACAGGGGGAAGGCGGCGAAAAAGGCGCCGCCAAAGGTGACAAGGGTGGTGAAGGTAAACTCCCATTTGCGCCCAAGGGCGTTCACGAGCATCTTGCGTTCGGGTTCTGTTTTTCCGATTGTATAGATCATGGTCTGACCTCCCTGGACGAACATCAGGAATACGAGCAGGCTGCCCAGGATGGAGATGATGATCCACCAGTAAGCCTGTAAGGTTTCGATTGTCATGGTTTCGAACATCAGTTGGTTCCTCCCTCTTTTGGACCGAGTTTTATCTGCCTGAACATGATCATGAGTTCTGCCACAAGCAATACGCTGAACAGCACGGCAAAAAGGCCGAATGTGATCATCACCGACGAAGCGTCGATTTTTGAAACGGCTGCCATGGCCGGCATGAGGTCCTGGATGACCCAGGGCTGGCGTCCCACCTCTGCAACCACCCAGCCTGCTTCAGAGGCAAGGTAGACAAAGGGAATTGACCACACGGCGAACCACAGGATCCACCGTTTTTCCTCCAGTTTGTCTTTTGTCACGAGGTACAGAACAACCGTAAAGAGCAGGATGAAATACAAGCCCATGTAAACCATCAGGTGGAAACTGTAATAGGTAAGAGGCACATTGGGTATTACACTCTTCGGTGAGTTCAGGTAGGCATAGCCGAACCACGGGAAGTCCTGTTTTAATTCCTCAAGCGCCTGCCTGTACCTGGCGGTATCTTTGGCCGCCTTTGCCTGCCGGTACACACCCAGTGCGGCTACCGCCTTTTTGCCCCGGGTTATTTTATCTTCTACCGACAGCGTGCGTTCTTTCTCAGCCGGGTTTACACGGTCGAATCCCGGTTTGAAGCCTCCCTTTACCAGGTCGTCGACTCCCGGCACAAAGGCGTCGGGATTGCGGTAGCCAAGGAAGGAGAGGAGCTTTGGAAATTCTATTTTTACAAGGAAGGCATCTTTGGTGTCGCCCTGTATTTTTGAAGGGTCGAGGATGCCGAAGGCAACCAGCCCGGCTCCCTGCTTTCCCCTATACAGTCCTTCCATGGCAGCCAGTTTCATGGGCTGTTTCTGCGAAACCTGGTAGGCCGAACCGTCGCCGGTGAAGGCCAGCAGAAGGGAGGTGCACAGGCCGAAAATGCTGGCTACCAATATGCTGCGTTTGGCCAGCAGGATGTGCCGCTTTTTCAGCAGGAACCAGGCGCTGATGCCGATAACGAAAACCGCTGCCGTTACGTAGCATGCATGCAGCGGGCTTTTGCTGGCTCGCGGGCCGCGACCAAATCGAGCCGCCGC
>JBAXFZ010000234.1:0-6696 GCA_037139685.1 Bacteroidota bacterium | reverse complement strand
AGTGCATTGTCGGATTGCTGGCTGCCGACAGTGGTGCTATCAGGGTATTTGGAAATGACATGACAGGGATCAGCCGGGAAGCCCTTGGCGAATTGAGACAAAAAATCGGTTTTTTGTTCCAGAGCGGCGCCCTGTACGATTCCATGACCGTTAAACAAAATATGGAATTCCCGCTGAGGCGTACAAAGAAAGAACTAACCGAAAAACAAATCGAAGACAAAGTGTTTGAGGTGCTTGAAAACGTGGGTCTCGCCGATGCACTGAATAAAATGCCCTCGCAGCTGTCGGGCGGCATGAGGAAACGCATAAGCCTGGCGCGCACGATCATCGTGGACCCGCTGATCATGCTCTATGACGAACCAACTACAGGGCTCGACCCGGTTACATCCGACGAGATAAGTTCACTCATTGTTGATGTTCAGAAAAGATACAAAACCTCCTCCATCATCATTACGCATGACATCAGGTGTGCGCGCAACACCGCAAACCGGATCGTGATGCTGAGAGAGGGAACCGTTTATGCCGAAGGCACAAATGAAGACTTTGCCTCATCGGCCGACCCCGTCATCAAACCCTTCTTTAATTAACCAGGACATTCAAATAAATCGTAAATCAAAAATCTCATGGATACTCAATCACAAAAATTTAAAATCCGGCTTGGACTCTTTATTGCCGGGGGTTTTGCACTTTTCGTACTGGCCATTTTCATCATAGGAAAGCAAAAGAATTTATTCAACCCAGTTTACAGGCTGACTTCAACTTTCTCCAATGTCAGCGGCCTTCAGGTCGGGAACAACATCCGTTTTGCAGGGATCAATGTAGGCACTGTCGATAAGATCCGCATTATCAACGATTCCACTGCCAGCGTAGATATGCTGATCAAACAGGAGGTCAGGCAGTTTATCAAATCCGACTGCGAAGTGGCCATAGGATCTGAAGGACTCATCGGCGACAGGCTGTTGATCATCACGCAGGGCAGTACCGATGCGCCGCTGGCCAAAGCGGGACAGCAACTTGCATCAGCCGAGCCGGTCGAGCTGGATGCCATAATGGCAAGTTTACAGGTAACGGCAGCCAATGCCGAAATAATTTCGCAACAACTTGCCGAGATTATGGTAAAGATTAACAACGGGAACGGAACGCTCGGAAGGCTGATCCAGGACACATCCATAGCTGAAAACCTGAGCCAGACCATGATAAACATCAAACGCAGCAGCAAAGGGCTCGACGAGAACATGGAAGCTGCAAAGCATAATTTCCTGCTGAAAGGTTTCTTTAAAAAGAAGGCGGCAGCCGATGCAAAGATTAAAAAGGAGGCTGAGAAAAAGAGAGCTGCCGGCCAGAAAGAACAGGATAAACAGAAATAACCCGTCTCTTCCTCCATTATTCCTGTCCGAAAAATCCCAGGCAAGGTAAATAAGCAGTCGCAAATTGCCTACATTTGCCTGTGCCCGATCCTATTATGACATACGTGCCTGAAGCCGGGGATCATGTGGATACAACCACTGCAACCCCTTCAGCAACGACTGCCAGAAAGATTCTCGAAGAGATGCCAGGTTCATGCTGATCTTTTCCCCGCTCCAAAATCCTGTGAATTCTTTGATCTTTATGAAGATATTCCCCAACGGGCGGATTTCATATCTGGAATATTAAGCGGAATAATGATGATGTCTACAATATTGACATTTAATCCTTTGCCTTGTTTCATATCCTGTTTGCCAGCCCTTGCATTACTTTGCCGATCTGACGCACCCTGTATTGTTAACGTCGAAGCAAAGCTGCCTGGCTTTGCTTCCGGTGCCAAGCCAGGTGGTAAAACCGGTAAGGGTTAATCCCTGTGCTTCACCTTATCAGGGTCACCCCTAAAGCCTGATAAAAAAAGAGGCTGCTCAATAACTTTTGAGTCAGCCTCTTTGAATTTGATTGCTTTTAACCTGTCTCTTTTTCCCGGGAAAACAGAGCTAATAAGTGACAGAATCTCGCCACTTAGTTGTTTACCAGTATCCTCTTGACAACTTTATACTCACTGTTCAGTAAAATTACCGAATATGCTCCATTGCTAACAGGACGCAGGTCGACCTGGGTGTCAGCCCTGCCTCCGGTTGTGTGAATATCCCGACGCTCGAACAACTTGCCGCCAAACTGGTTGTAGACCAGGATAGTAAAGATGTCATCAACCGGGAAACGGATGGCTGCCGTAAATTCTCCGTTGTTGGGTACAGGATAGAGGGTAAATGATGCGGAAACCGGCAGATCCTGTGTCCCGGTCACCAAAATCCAGACTTTATTTGAAATTCCCGACGGGCAGCCATTTTCAGTGACCATACACCAATAATATCCGGAATTATTCGTCACAGTATAGGTCTGACCGGTTGCACCGGCAATGGCGGTGCCTTCGTAATACCATTGGTTTCCTGCAGGAGCGCTGCTGGTAACCACAGACCCGGATAAAGTTACAACCGGCGTTGAGGGGATTGCATTGGTGGTAACAATTAAGCCGGGTGATGGAGTGCCATTCCCGCAGCCATTGGTTCCCATCACTGTAATTGCGCCGCTTCCCGCAACGCTTCCGAAGTTCACCAGGATTTGATTTCCGGTGGCTCCTGAAGTTATGACTACTCCTGAAGGGACAGACCACACATATCCTGCAGCAGCCGCAATCGCGGGAATGCTGTAAGCAACCCCGATTGTACCGGCACAAACCATAACTGGTCCCGAAATAGCACCAGCAGCGGCCGGCAATGGATTGACCGTTACAGCAAAAACAGAAGGGGGGCCGTTGCCGCAGCTGTTATTGCCTGCCACCATGATATTTCCTGAAACTGCAGCAGCCGCATAATCTACAGTAATGGCTGTCGTTCCTGCCCCGGTTGCAATTGTTGCACCTGAAGGCAAAGTCCATATATAGGATTCGGCATTCCGAACCGGGTTTGTTGAATAGGCAATCCCGGTAGTACCGGCACACAACTGGGCAGCGCCCGTGACAGCACCTGCCGCCTCCGGCATGGAATTGACAAAGAGATTGTAAACAGCTGGAGCCACGGCATAACAGCCATTTGAATTGCTGTAGTTAACGCTTACATTCTGGGCGCCTATACCTGTCCAGGTAACATTAAGGGTGCTTGTTCCCTGTCCACTCACGATCGAACCTTGTGAAACCGTCCAAAGGTAATTGCTCTGTCCGCTCTCGCTGTAATAGATGTTGTTCGCGGAGCCCTGGCATGGATTGTTTGTACTCCCGATTGTAGGGACAGGTGACGGGTTTACCGCCAAAGAGACGTTTGATGAAGTAATCCCGGGTAAAAATGTACCCGTTACAACGACGTTATAGTTTGACCCGGCATCGCCGGTTGATGCAGGATTTATTGTAAGGGTGGCTGAGTTTGCGCCGGAGATGTTTCCCCCGTTGGATAAATTCAGGGCACCTTTTCTCCATTGATAGCTAAGCGATGTTCCTGAAGCAACAACAGAAAAGCTCACACTGGTTCCGGCACACGTTGCCTTGTTCACAGGTTGGGTGGTTATTGCCGGTGCAGATGTAGTGCCGCATCCCGGGGGCATGGTGGCCGTAACGGCCATCGTTCCCAAAGAGCCGGTTGTTGTAAGGGCTCTGCCTTCCAGGACAACACCGGTTTTTAAAAGCATCGCGCCGTTGTTGCAAACGACAGTTCCCTTGAAAACAGAATAGTCGTTGATGGTAACGGCACCATCGACCTTCCAGTATACATTTTTGGCCAGGGTCCCGTTAATTAAAACAACTTTTGCATAGGTGCCGGTCGAAAGGGCGCCGTTTATTTTGATTACAAAGACAGCATTTGCAACTCCCTGCGCATCCAGGTAGAGCGTATCGGTGAAGGTGGCGGCGGCATTCATCAGGTAGGTATGGGGAGTCAGCACCAGGTTATGACCGAATTGTGCAGGATACAATAGTTCAATATCATTGGGCAGTGTATTCAGGTATGTATAAATGATACCCAGATCAGCTGCACATTGAGCCGTTGATCCGTCCGCAATGGGATGAACCGTCCCCGTGACGAACAGGGGGTTGAACCCGGTTGTCAGCCCGACATTCGTGCCAACATCACCTGTAACATAGGTAACACCGGCGTTTGAAACCGGACCGTTGGATGAAAACAGGGCATAACATCCAGCTGAACCTAGCGCAGGTGCTGCCGGGCCGGTTAGGACAGGACTTCCGCAGCCGGTTGGGGTATAGGCCAGAACGCCAAGGACATTAACCGCCCCGGCTGTTGACATCACCCTGCCTTCAAGGGTATCACCGATGTTCATGTTGATGGCTGCATTATTGGCAATCACGGTTCCGCGCATGGTTGTTCCCGCAGCCATGCTAACCAGGCCTTCGATCTTCCAGAACACATTACATGCAAGGGCTCCATTGATGAGATGAACCTTTGAGGAGGCGCCTGTCGAGAATGGACCCTGGATTTTAAAAATAAATACTGCACCGGGATTCCCCTGTGCATTTAATGTCAGATCAAGGTTCAGCGTAGCTGCGCCGGAGATTGAATAAACTCCGGCATTCAGTACCTGTCCGTTGCCAAGTAACGGCGCCGGAAAAAAGGTTGGGACAGCGCTGTTCAGTAAATTATAGGCTATCAGCAGATCCGCTGCGCACTGGGCAGTTGCGCCATTCACCGTGTTCATAACACCATTTACATTTCCGAAGCCGGTAATGGCCCCGCTGTTCGTGCCAACATTGCCTGTGATATGAGATATCCCGGTATTTCCCACTGCCCCTGTTGTTGAAAACAGGACAAATCCCGCAGCAGATCCAAGTGGCGGCGCCTGCGCAGAATTCATGAGTGGTATAATGAGCAGAAGGAATGCTGAGAACGCCTTAAATATTCGACTTTTCATACTATTTTTTCTAAGATGTGAATGAATTTTCACATCTTCACAAAGGTCGGTTACCCGTCTTGTGGAATTGTTACACAATGTCTGAATTGAGTTGCAAGATTCACACCCCTGCTCACCGGAAGAAAATCGCTGATCATAAAAAGGGCTGCCTGGAAACAAATCCAGGCAGCCCTTTAAAAAATTTTAACAAAACCGGGTTATCTTTTACTTGAAGGAATTATGTCGATAATGACGGTCCGGTTATAAAACCGCTCCTCCGGGAATTTATTTTCAAAGGGTGCCAATTTCGTGTCCTCGCCAAAACCGTAGAGTTCGAATTTAACATCGCTCCTGCCGGTTTTTGCAAGTCCATCTTCCATGATTTTCCTGACATCGTTCGCGCGGGCCTCTGACAATTTCTGGTTGTAAACCTCCTCCCCGATAATATCGGTGTAGCCATGAATGATTACCGTACCATTGCGGGGAATTTTCGGAAGGACGATGCCCGTCAGGTATTTTTTATACAGGTTAATGGCTTTTGATTCATTGAATTCGTAAATCACGCTGAATCTCATCACCTCTTCGTTTTTGGGAGGAGTCCAGAGCACCATGTGCGCGGTGGTCTCCTTTTTGATGATGTTTCCGCTCCTGGTGGTTCCGGTCATCGTAACCTTGTAGTTACCTTCGGGCCGGGTGCCCAGGATAGTTTTTCCCGGCATACTTACCATTTCATGGGTATAGGGCCCTGAATACTGCACGTGCCCTTTCTCATCCGTGATTTCAAGCATCCATGAAGAAAAGGCCTTGGGTCCGCCTTCCACCTTGAACGAGACATAACTTTCGATGGGTTCTTCCTGTACAAGGAGAATTTCAACAGGTCTCAGCGGAGCAGCGGGGCCACTTTGAAACTCCATCAGCAAACCAGGGGAGGAACTCCCGATCGATACCCTGCGGTCTCCTTCCCGTAACATGACAAGTTCATTGGTTCCCCCGGGCTGTTCCGACGGGATGGCAGGTTTATTGCGCCCTTCTGTTATGATCCGGGAAGGATCGATGCCAAAAACATCCACCAGGTAGTGTTTTATCGATTCTGCCATGGCACGGCCATCGCCCGGGCCCTTTTCCGATGATCCGACCAAACGGATAGTTGTCGTCGGGTCCTTTCCCATCCTGTCGCCCAGAATATTCAGTATATTATAATAGACTACCATCTGTCGTTTCGAACGGCCGGAGAGGTTTTCCGGGGTAATTAAACTGACCTGCTCCTCCCTGAAATCTTTTATCTGGCCTTTGGTGAGCAGTACATAGCGTTGTGGGATCTCGGTTGACCCCAGGTCGAAAAAGACATAGTTGCGGAGCGGGAATACCTCCCGGACTGTGCGCTCAGCCGGAATATTCATTGGTGCATCAACCGAAAACTTAACAACAGGTTCCGGGACAATGGCTGCAGGAGTTGCCGGAACTGCGGTTTTATGACCACGGCCGAGTTTTAATGCAACCCCGGCTCTCAATGTAGTCACATTCAGAGACTCTATTGAACGGGGTGACTGGCCAAAATAGGGCTGAAACGATATAAACGGCGAGAGCACAAATTGTGTCCGTTTTTCCTTCGATGAAAGCCGGATATCATATCCTGCACCTACCTGCATTGATAACTGCAGCGGATTGATATGACTTAAATTTCCCTTTATTTCAGGGTTTGCAACCTGTCCCGGTACATCCGGGTTTACCCCCTGCCGGTATTCGAATGATTTTGAAAGGTTGAAAGCCAGTCGCGGACCCAGGTAAAGGTAAAAATCAGAATGAAACGGGGAAAAGCGCAGGCTGGGCTCAAGGGTC
>JBAXFZ010000233.1:0-6728 GCA_037139685.1 Bacteroidota bacterium | reverse complement strand
ATTGTTTATGAGTAAGATACGAATGATTTTAACATTTTTTAATAGACACTAGTGTGTTTTTATTATTTCCTCCGGGGATCTGTCGTTCTGCAGAAGCATCATGGCCAGTGTGTCCAGTTTATTATACCTGTTTGTATCCTTCTGCACCCTGTCAATCTGCACAAGATCCTCCTGTAGTTCTTTCACCATTGAAACAATAAACTGTTTCTCCCTGTCTCTCTCCAGCTTATGCTCCAATTGATACTCAGCTAAGAAACCGCAGAATACGGCAAGAAACAGCATGAAAAACTCAAAGAAATAGCCTTTCCATGTTTTCATTCCATGGCTGCCTGAATGAGGATGTAGTTCCATGTTTTCGGGATTTTCAGGTTGACTGTTTGCGTTGTCACTTTCCGGAGAAATGTTCTGCATCATCACTTCTGAATGTTGATGGCTGCCCTGAATATTTTGCTGCTTCCCATCTTTACCGGCTACATTGTTTTTTGATTCATACATGTTTTGAATATTGCCGATTCATTATTCCCTTGCCGCAATTGAATATCCTGAGGATAATGCGGCTTTCGGGTTCGAATGTAGTATGCTAAATTACAGATAATTGTGTTGAAATCAAAGAAGACCTTTTATTTAATGCCTGAAGAATCATCCTGGGGCATAAAGTTGCAAATGGATGAATTCTTTCCTTAAGGATTACGGTGTTGATTTCAGCCAGGCACCTTGGGGAGTCAGAGCATTTTAAAATATCTTTGTTGAAAAATATTTTAAACGAACATAGCAGGAACAGCCTTGCCAAATAAATAAACCTGTGATGATGGAAAAGAAAACAGCACGTTTGGAAGCATTCAGCGATGGGATATTCAGCGTCGCCATTACGTTGCTGGCAATTGAAATTGGTATTTCAGAATACGAAGGTGCAACCAACCTGGATCTCTGGCACAGAATCCTGGAGAAATGGCCTGAATATTTCACCTATTTCAATTCATTTGCCACTGTTTTACTGATCTGGATCGGCCATCATAAAATAATAAACCAGGTTCGCGCAGCCAGCCAGGGGATTCTCCTGTTAAACGGGATGGTATTGCTTTTCGTGGTTCTGTTTCCGTTTCCTACAAAAACCGTAGGTGCCTTTATAGGAACCTCCGCTGTAAACACCGCGGTTGCTTTTTATGCAGGGTATACGGGGTTGATCGTGTTAAGCATGCTGCTGCTTAATGCCGGGATTGTCAGCAATACGAAATTGCTGGTATCGGCCGAAAGAAGCTTACCCTGGTTCAGAAAAATGATAAAAGGCCAGATAATCGGCGTACTGGTTTATGGAATTGCAGCAGTTATTGCTTTCTATTCGCCGGCAGTCGCCATGCTGATGACATTCGCCATGTGGATTTTCTGGGCCATTGTGACATTTGATACCGATGAGGAGCTGTTGTAAATCAGAGTATTTAATCTTGTTCAGCCCGGGTGTCTCCAAAAAAACCGGGTGGCAGGTTTCGAAGCAAAGTAAAAGTGCCGGTCACAAATGAAAGTGAATGTGGCTCTTTTTAGACCTGAAGAATTCATTCCGGCCGTTTAGTGCACGCCTGGCGCACCCTAATCCCTTACGCAGCGCAAGGAAGCGCCGGCCCTGATGTTTAAAACAGAGCTGACAAATACGGTGTTGAACGAGGTAAGCTGCATAAACCTGGCATTACTTACGCCGTAGGATGTCGACAGCCAGCAGGTTGCCCCGCCTGCCAATCCCCCGAAAACGCCGGTCTCATAGCGAAAGCCGCCCGGGAGGCCTTTATATCCTGTCTCATTGGTTGCACCCGTGTTAGGGCTTTCCCAATGGGCTATGCCCGCCTCTTTCAGTTTTCCGCCGGCAATATCCTGGCCTCCCAGGCAGGTCATGAGAACAGAGTATTCGTCAAAAGAGGGAACATGCCAGCCGGCAGGGGCGATGTTGCGGCTGTCGTTTACGGCATACCAGTTATACAAAAACCCATATACCGATGCGTTGGCTGCGGAATTATCATATTCGCAGCAGGCACCGGTTGTGCGCTGGCTCCATGCAGTGGCATCCGTGATATCGGGTAAGGGATCGCCGTTTTGGTATTTTGTGGTTCTCAGGTTCTCGCCCATCCATACCTGGGTTCCGATCTGGACAATCCGGTAATGATTATTGGCTATGTCGGTAATCGTTGAATCGAGGGTCATCAGGGTCAATATTGAACCATAGCCCGTACCGTTGCTGTTGGTCGCAAACGCACGGACATAATATACACTCTGGCCCGAAAGGCCGGTTATTGTTGCTGAGAATACACCGGCCCCGTTCCCGGAAACAACCGTGTCATTTTGTATGGTGGGATTCTGGTTTGAATGGCTCCAGCAGAAGCCCCGTTTTATAACAAAACTGCCCGCGTCACTGGTAATATTCCCGGTACATGTGGCGTTTTTCAGCAGGATATCGCTGAAACCGGAAGTAAGTAATGCCGGGACAGGTCCGCTTACCGGGGAGGTATCTTCAGTCTTTTTTTTGCAGGCAGAAAGAAATGTAAAACATGAGATCAGGAAAGCAAGGGCAGTGGCCGCAGCAATTAGTTTCATCGGTTAGGTTTTTCTGCAAGATAACGAAAATCGATGATTAATTTTGATGGCTTTTCAAAAAAGCCAGGGCCGGGCCTGCGGGAAAAACCGCTATCTTTGACTCAATTGCAGGCCTCATTTCCCGGAAAGCCCGCGGAGGTCGTCAACCTTCAACACTATTATGATGATTGCACCCGACAAACTGGCCCTGATGGCCAGGGCCGCCCGGCAGGAGCATTCGGCCCTGGTGAAGCGGCTCTCCAAAACCGACAGCCGCAAGCTCGACGAGCGGGTACATGCCCTTCATGAAGCGGTGTTTGACGAGATCAACTGCCTCGACTGTGCCAACTGCTGCCGCACCCTCGGACCCAGGATAACGGATGCCGACGTGCAACGGATAGCGGCCTCCCTGCGAATAAAACCTTCAGCATTTGCGGAGCAATACCTCGTGGTGGATGAAGATGGCGATTACATCTTCCGGTCAATGCCATGCCCCTTCCTGGGCAGCGACAATTACTGCTCCGTTTACGATGCCAGGCCTAGGGCGTGCCGCGAGTATCCCCACACCGACCGGCGCCGTGTTTACCAGGTGATGGCACTTATGCTGAAAAACAGCACCACCTGCCCGGCGGTCTTTGAGATCCTGGAGCGGTTGGGAAAGGGAGAAAACAATATGGGTCCTCGAATGTGATATGGGAACGCGAATTTTCACGAGTCAAACAAAACAACTTAAGAGGAATGTCCTACACGTATAAATATCCACACCCGGCATTGACTGTCGATGCAGTTGTTTTTTCAAAACCCGGTGATGGGTTAAACGTTCTGTTAATTTGCAGGGCAAATGAACCGTATAAAGATTGCTGGGCCTTCCCGGGAGGTTTTGTCAACATTGATGAAGTTATAGACATTGCTGTATATAGAGAATTGGAAGAAGAGACCGGCATGTCAAATGTTTCATTAAAAAGGTTTGATATTTTTGATGCTATTGACAGAGATCCGAGAGAAAGAACCGTTTCCGTTGTGTATTACGGGTTCATCAATGATTCAAATGAGCCTGTTAAGGCAGGAGATGATGCTAAAGATGCTAAATGGTTTTCAGTAGATAATTTACCGGAACTTGCATTTGATCATTTGATGATTCTAAAACAAATACTGGAGGTTGTTATTTGATTTTTGAAAAATCATTTGATTTCAGCAGTGCAAAGGTCTATGGTCCGGGCCATCTCCGGCCGACTAAAGTTGATCACCCCCCGGAAATCGATTGTTTACCGGTTAAAGAGATCAGCCAAACCGGCACGATTCGGTTGGTATAACCGGCCCGTCCATTGCTGTCCCATTCCCTTTTTAATGGTTGTCAGGATAATGCAAAATGTATTCTTTCCATTCGGTCAGCAATTCCGGCTCAGAGATATTAAGTGAAGTAAGAATGTCTGATTTCTTATTGAATTTTAATAATTCCTTAAGTTTTGTTCTCCCGTATTTCCTGTCGATAAATAAAACAATACTTCCTGAGAGTCCATATTTTAACCTGCCGGTCCAGAATTCATCCAGGCTCGCAGGGTATTTATTATTCAGAATTGATTTCTTGATTTCGTCTATTTTAGCTGAGTCGCATTGGCCCGAGGCATATGCCGCCAATCCTTCAACAAACCAGTCGATACCTGAAACATCACTAAAATCAGGGCTCGCATTGAGCTGGCCATGGTACACATGGACTAATTCATGCGTGATTAATTGCTGCGTTTTTATCTTCTCCGAGTAAATGTGCTCACAGGATTCCGTATCCCAGAGTTTAGGGGAAATCATATCCAGTTTGTCAGCAACACCACTGGCTACCATCCAGCATTCTGATTTAAAATCCGGCATCTTCCAGTCCGCTTGCCACTGGGTATCCAATGATTTACGATCCGGATGGATGCTGACTTCAAAATTGTTTTTGAAATACCCGTCAAAAAAGGACTGAACAGACAACATGCCGTTGTCAATAAGTTTTGAGTACTCCCTTACATTTTGTTTATCAACCGGGGAGTAATGCAAGAAATAGTGTTTATGTTTTTCAGTAATCCATTTTGAACCGGCTTGTACCCGGCTGCTGAATAATACCAGGGAACAAACAATGAGTGATAATTGCCATTTTTTAATCATATGTGCTATTTGGATCTTTGACGATTACGTAATTATTTGGTTACAGTTTGTTATCCCTTCATGGGGAGTACCATGGAAAAGCCGGGCCATCCGCCACCTTCCGCCGATCATGATTGCCCCCTCCCCTTTTAACAATCAATGAATAAGGGCAGTCAATTTACTTCGGCCCGGGCTTTCCCTTACCATCGGCTTGCCAATCTGAAAAAATATTTTTGCTTTTTTGTCGGATTTTATAAAATTGTTGTATATTTGTACTATATAACTAGTACATTATATCTATAATACATTTGCACGATGATAAAATTCATTTTAGACCCGGGTGGCGGAACGCCTTTCTACAGGCAGATTATAGACCAGATTAAGTTTGGCATTGCTTCCGGCAATTTAAAAACCGGGGAGCAGCTTCCCACGGTAAGGTCTTTGGCAGTGCAACTTAAGGTAAACCTGAATACCATCGCCAAGGCATACAAAGAACTCGAAATCCTGAGCATTCTTGATTCCCAGCAAGGATCAGGCACATTTATCAATGCCAACGGGATTGTCCTTACCGAGGAAGAAAAACAAAGAAAACTCCAGGATATCTGTAAGGAATTTTTAACGGTTGCCTACACCTACGGATTTTCAAAAGAAGATGTGATAGCTGAGCTTCAAAACAACAACCTCAATAATAACCTCAACAACAAATAATTATGAAAACGAAAAATCTTTTCAACTCAATTTCGGTGGCTCTGGTGATCGTCGTTTCCGGGTTATTGACATTTTTTTTCTACCTGAAATATCTTGACATTAAACTCTTTGTTGTGCTGATAATCCTGACAATACTCATATCCAGCTCGATAAAGATTGCCGATCAGTGGGAAAAAGCGGTACTGCTGCGGATGGGTAAATATATCGGGTTAAAGGGACCGGGTTTATTCTTCATTGTGCCGGTTATTGATAACGTTATAGATTATATCGATCAGCGGGTCAGGGTGACCGATTTTAATGCAGATCAGACATTAACAAAGGACACGGTGCCGGTGAATGTGGTAGCTACACTGTACTGGACTGTCTGGGATGTGGAAAAAGCGGCGCTTGAGGTGGAGGATTACCAGACAGCGGTTCAATACATTGCCCAAACCGGTTTGAGAGATATTATCGGCAGGTATGAGCTGGCTGATTTGTTACAGGACAGGGTAAAAATTGCCGAGGATCTTCAAAAATTGCTGGATGAAAGTACAAATCCATGGGGAATTACCTGCCAGACCGTGGGTATAAAAGACATTACCATTCCCCAGGGCCTGTCCGATGCCATGAGCAAACAGGCCCAGGCTGAAAGGGAACGCAAAGCGAGGGTCATCCTGGGGACAGCCGAAACCGAAATAGCTGAAAAGTTTGCCAAAGCCAGCGAATCATACATGAGCAACCCGGTGGCACTGCAGTTAAGGGCCATGAACCTCATAGGCGAGGGCTTAAAAATAGGTTCGATGATCATTGTACCCAGCTCTGCGCTCGACGGCATGAACCTGGGCGGGATCGGCGGCATTACTTCGCTTGCTGAATTAAACAGGACGGAACTATCAAATAAAACAAAATCATAATCCATTTCCCGTGATCGAAGAAAACAGGTGGTGGTCCATAGCATTGACTCAGTTGATTAACGGTAAAATAAATCACCCACCCTTGATGATATTAGATCCAATATGGCGTGTTCCGTCAGGGTCTTAAAAAAAATAACAACTGATGAACATTACAAAGACTCGAAAGAGGCGCGGCCTCATTTTGTTATTGCTTGCCGTCATTTCCCTGCTGGCGTTGTTTCCTTTGCCGCCGCAGGTTCCCATCCAGTATTATGACAGGCAAAGCGGCTTGCTGAAAACGGAAAAAGTGGCTGGCGAAAAGTGGCTGGTGTGGCTGTATAACAACCCGGTCGGCGAGGCAACATTGTGGGCGCTGGTGAAAAGAAAGGTGGTTTCGTCTGTTTATGGCAGCAGGATGGATCGTCCTTCTTCGGCAAAAAAAATACAACCCTTTGTTGATGAATT
>JBAXFZ010000232.1:0-6731 GCA_037139685.1 Bacteroidota bacterium | reverse complement strand
CCTATGCCAAAAATTAAACATCCGGCAAGATCTCCGCACATAGACATGACGCCTATGGTGGATTTGTTTTCCTTGCTGTTAACCTTCTTCATGTTGACCACCTCTTTCCGTCCACAGGAAGCCGCGCCGATCGAAACACCCAATTCGGTGTCAGAAAAGCAGGCCCCGGATAATGATATCATGACGATCTTCATTTCAAAGGAGGGCAAGGTGTTTTTTAATTTCGACAACGGTAAAGATACTTCCACCCACTTCAGAACAAAACTGCTTCAGAAAATGGGCGAACAGTATCAGGTTACCTTTACCCCTAAAGAGCTTGATAAATTCAGCAAAATGTCATCATTCGGGATGCCCTTCAAAAACGTGAAGGAGTGGATCAATTCCACCGAACCGAAAGACCGTGACAAACTGCAGATAGGGATTCCAACCGATTCGACCGACAACCAGCTTGCCTGGTGGGTTCGTTTGGCCCGTATTACCAATCTCAACGCCGAAGTGGCTATCAAGGGGGATGCTGAAACCAATTACACCGTGGTGAAGAAAGTAATGGACCTGTTGCAGGAAAACAAGGTAAATAAATTTAATCTCGTAACCAATCTTCAGAAAGACGAAGTCGCCCTGAAGGATATGCCCAAATAAGGCAGCGCGATTTTAATCCCAAAAAAAAACCAGTATGGGTGAAATAATTGTTGAGGAAAAAGGGAAAAAAGGCGGTAAGCGCCAGGCGAAGAAACACAGCACCCGCATCGATATGACTCCCATGGTCGATTTGATGTGTCTGCTTATTACCTTCTTCATGCTTACAACTGCTTTTAGCAAGCCCAAGGTTATGGTCATCACCATGCCTGAAAAGGACACAGATAAAGATAAACCCAAGGGACCGGAAATTCCTAAGAACAGGACCCTGAATATTTTACTTACAGAAGGTCACACGGTTTATTACTACATTGGTATTGCAGACCCCAAAAAACCTGCCGAAATGCCTCAGCTTATCAAAACCAATTTCAGCAAAGACGGAATAAGGAAGTTCCTGTTGATCAAAAACAAGGATCTCTTTACCAAAATTGCCGAATACCGTGATAAACGGGTAACGGGGAAGACTGTCGTGGCAGATACAACAGCCGATTCAGCGATCAAGAAGATGAAGAAGGAGGACCAGAAGGGGCCGATTGTACTGATCAAGGCTGATGACAAGGCCAAGTACAGGGACATGGTTGACATCATCGACGAAATGGCGATCTGCAACATTGCAAGTTATGCTGTTGTTGATATCACGCCGACCGAACTGGGGATGTTGCAAAACGCTCCGAAATAATAAGAGTATCGAGTATAACACTTAAAAATATAGTGTATGGCAATTGAAAAACAGCATGTTGAATCGCTGGAGGATATTGTTTTCAAGAACAGAAACCATGAGTATGGCTCCTATTTCCTGCGTAAGAATTACAGGAAGTTTCTGACCATGTCGCTTATCTTTGGTTTCTTTCTGATCGGCGCTGTTGTCGCCTATCCTCTCATCAGCGCATATGTCAACAAAAGCAGGCTGATCAGGGAGAAGGAAAAGGAAGTCGGGGTTGAAATGCGTGACATACGCAAGGAAGAGGCCCCGCCCCCGCCACCGCCCCCTCCGCCACCTGAAGTTATGGTTCAGAAAATCGTATTTACGGCCCCCGTTGTTGTTGAAGACACAACAATCGAAGTAAGCATGGCCTCCATGGATGATCTGAATAAAAAAGGCAACACCGAAGCCCCAACCGAAGATGTTCAGGTTGAGGTAAAGGACGAAGGTCCGAAGGTTATCGAAACCCCCGTACAGGCTGAAATCTTTACAGTTGTTGAAGAACAGCCAAGCTACCCCGGAGGTGAAGAGGCCCGTATCGGCTACCTGCAGCAGAATATCAAATATCCTGAAGAAGCCAAGGAATTGGGTATCCAGGGAAAGGTGTTCGTAACCTTTGTAGTTGAAGTTGACGGTTCCATAACCGATGTCCGCGTACTTCGTGGTATCGGGGGTGGATGCGACGAAGAGGCCATCCGCGTTGTGAAGTCGATGCCCAAGTGGGTTCCCGGCAAACAGCGTGGCGTACCTGTCCGTGTACAGTTTAACTTACCCATCAAGTTTACGTTGCAGTAAAATCGTAACGCGTGACATGCAACGCATGACACATGATGAAAATGGCGGCTCTTCAAAAGGGGCCGCCATTTTTGTTTACACCCGTTGGACATTTCTGACGCAACGACAGCACCGCGCTATTTGGTGGTTTTAAACGTCACGGAGACACCGTCTCCTTTTGGTGACGCAGAAGCCGGCTCGTTGCGCGCAGGGCAGCCCGGGCGGGGAGAAACGGCATGCCGGCCTTTATTCAAAGGCGCTTATCCCTGTAATATCATGCCCGGTGACAAGCAGGTGGATATCGTGGGTGCCTTCGTAGGTGATGACCGATTCAAGGTTCATCATGTGGCGCATCATCGGAAAATCGCCGGTGATGCCCATCGCGCCCAGGATCTGCCTCGATTCCCGTGCGATATCAAGCGCCATCTTTACATTATTTCGTTTGGCCATGGATATCTGGGCAGGTGTAGCCCGGTCATCGTTGCGAAGCATGCCCAGCCGCCAGGCCAGCAATTGTGCCTTGGTGATTTCGGTGACCATTTCGGCGAGTTTTTTTTGCGTAAGCTGGAAGGCGGCAATGGGCTTGTTGAACTGCCTGCGTTCCTTCGAATATTGAAGGGCTGCGTCGTAACAATCCATCGCTGCCCCGATAACCCCCCACGCGATACCGTAGCGGGCAGAACTGAGGCAGCTGAGCGGACCTTTAAGCCCTTGTACGCCCGGAAGCAGATTTGCTTTGGGGATCTTAACATCGTCGAAAACCAGCTCACCGGTCGAAGACGATCGAAGCGACCATTTGCGAAGGGTTTCAGGAGTGGTAAAGCCCTCCATCCCGCGTTCGGCGATCAGCCCCCGCACGGAGCCGGATTCATCTTTCGCCCAAACCACGCTAATATCGCAAATGGGTGCATTTGTAATCCACATTTTTGCCCCATTCAGCAAATAGTGGTCTCCCTGGTCGGTAAACCTGCTGACCATCCTTCCGGGGTCGGAACCATGGTCCGGCTCGGTGAGGCCGAAAGAGCCGATCATATCGCCTGTTGCAAGCTTCGGCAGGAATTTCCTTCTCTGCTCTTCGGTGCCGAATTTATAGATGGGATACATCACCAGCGACGACTGTACCGAAGCCATCGACCGGATGGCTGAATCCCCCCTTTCAAGCTCCTGCATGATCAAACCATAGGAGACCTGGTCAAGGCCCGACCCTCCGTACTCAACAGGAATATAGGGTCCAAAGGCTCCAATATTCCCCAATTCCTTCACCAGGTGCCTGGGAAATTCATGTTTCTGGCTGGCTTCATCAATTAAAGGCATCACCGACCGGTTCACCCAGTCACGGATCGTACTGCGGATCAGTTTGTGCTCGTCGGTCAGCAGGTCATCGACAAGGTAGTAATCGGGTGACTGATATCGGGCTGTTGACATAATTGCCGGGGTTATTCATACTGTTTAACAATGCAACCGGGGGGATACCGTGTTGTTCCTGTTCATCCATTGGATGCGGGAAGGGTGAAGATAAAACGGCTCCCCTTGCCCTGCTGGCTCTCCACGCGGATAGTCCCGGAATTTTTCTCGATAAACTCCTTGCATAAAATCAAACCCAGTCCGGTTCCTGATTCTTCGGCAGTTCCCTTTGTGTAAAGCTTG
Organism: Bacteroidota bacterium; assembly: GCA_037139685.1. Lineage (GTDB taxonomy): Bacteria > Bacteroidota > Bacteroidia > Bacteroidales > FEN-979 > CAIVAT01. Next base: position 2,971 of record JBAXFZ010000232.1, on the reverse strand, counting down.
GTGTCGATCCTGAATAATTTATCAATATCCCGCTCCTGTATCCCGATCCCGTCATCCTCCACCGTGAATTGATAAAGTTCACCCGTAACGCAGGAACTAACCGAGACATTTCCTCCTGTCCGTGTGAATTTGATGGCATTCGAAACAAGGTTCCTTAAAACGGCAGAAACCATGTTGTTGTCGGCGTAAACAACACAATTTTCGGGCACTGAATTTGAAATGCTGATGTTCTTTTTGGTGGCCTCCCCCGATAGGATGACAAGGGTTGAATTGATGATGTCGGTAATGTTGATCTCACCGGGTTCAAACTGGATGCTGTTGGTTTGTGAACGGGCCCAGTCGAGCAGGTTGCCCAGCAGGGTATAGGCATTTAAAGCCGATTCATTGATATAGCCGATGTATTCATTGATCTCGCTGATCTCCAGCTCCGAGATGCTTTCACGGAGAATATTCGAAAAACCGATCACGGCATTGAAGGGGTTACGCAGGTCGTGCGCAATGATGGAAAAGAATTTATCCTTCGCAGCATTTGCCTCCCTAAGCTTGTTCTCCGAGTCCTGGAGGGCAATTTCCGCCTTTTTCCGCTCTTCGATCTCGAGTTTTAATTTGCGGTTGATGTTCTGCAGCTCGCTGGTACGCAAATGCACCTTTTCTTCAAGTTCGCTGTTGATATCGCGCTCGCGGCCCAGGAACCGCATATACATATTGAGTGTATGAACGATCTGCACATCATCGATGGGTTTGGTCAGATAATCAAGGCCGCCTGCGTCCAGCCCCTTTTCCATCAGGTTTTTATTGGGGTCGAAGGCAGTGATGAAAATCACAGGGATATGTGCTGTTTTCGGGCGTGAGCGAACCAGTTTGGCTGTTTCGAAACCATCCATTTCGGGCATCTGCACATCCATCAGGCAAAGGTCGATCTGTTGTTCGCTGATGATGCGAAGTGCTTCAAAACCTGAGGTCGCCTCAATGACTTCCACCTGGAAATTCTCCTTTATCAGCTCATGAAGCGAAAAGAGGTTGTTGGAGTTGTCATCAACAATCAGGATCGTGTGCTTCTGGGTTTTTTCCATGATATTTATTAGTAGAAAAGAGCAGTTACAGGTAAAGATACGGTAAAGGTGCTGCCTTCACCCACCACGCTTTCAACACGAATGGCACCGGCGTTTTTTTCAATGAATTCCTTACAGAGGATCAATCCCAGCCCTGTTCCCTGCTCGCCTTCGGTGCCGTACGAGACAACGTTGGAATCGATTGAAAAGAGCTTTTGTAAATGTTCCGGGCCGATCCCGATACCGTTGTCGGTTACGCTGATCTCTGCAATGGCCCCGGTATTGCGGGCCGACAGCAGGATCTTACCTCCGCTGCGGGTGAATTTCACCGAGTTTAACAGTAAATTCCGGATAACGGTGTTGACCATGTTCTTGTCGGCATAAACCTGTACATCGGAAGGAATATCAGATTCAAGAAGGATGTTCTTGTTCCCTGCCGATATTCTGACAAGATTGACGATCTCGGCGGCAATGGGTTCAAGGTTGAATAATCCTGGTTCAAAATGGATCTTGCCGGTTTGCGTCTGCGACCAGTCAAGCAGGTTTTGCAATAACCTGAAGGTGTTTTCGGCAGTGGTCTTGATATCGGTGACAAACTCTTTTTGCTCCTCCCGGCTAAAACTGTCATAGTCATCGATCAGCAGGGTGCTCAGGCCGATGATGCCATTGAATGGATTTTTCAGATCGTGGGCAATGATGGAGAAGAATTTGTCCTTTGAGGCATTGGCAGCCTTGAGCTTTTCCCTGGAGATCTGCAATGTCTCTTCGGCGGCCTTTCTTTCCTCGATCTCTTCGATAAGCTTCTGGTTCAGCTCTCTCAGGTGGAGATTCATCATGAACTCATGCGTGATAAACCGCAGGTACATCTTTAACCTGTAAACCAGTTGGTTGTCATCGATAGGCTTTGTAAGGTAATCAAACCCGCCGGCGGCAATACCCTTTTCGAGCAGTTTTTGGGTAGGGTCGAAGGCAGAGATGAAGATGATCGGTATATTGGTTGTTTTAGGGCGGTTTTTGATCAGCCTGGCGGTTTCGAATCCGTCCATACCGGGCATCATAACATCCATCAGGATAAGGTCAATGGAACGGTCATTTAATATCCTCAAGACTTGTTCTCCCGACGTTGCCTCAATGATGTTCGCAACAAATTGCGATTCGATCAGGCTTCGGAGCGTGAAAATATTATGTTCGATGTCATCGACAATGAGAATATCAGGAATAAAATTTGCTTCCATTGGCATCATATTATTTTCTTGAAAATCTTATTTGTTTTATCAAAAATCTGGAATCCGATCGGGTAGGATGTAATGCTTTCACTCTCGCCAAGCACCAGGAATCCATTCATGTCGAGCGACCTGAAAAACAGGTCAAGCACGGAGTTCTGCAGGTTCTGATCGAAGTAGATCAGCACATTGCGGCAAAGTACCAGGTGGAATTCGTTAAAAGCGCCCTTGTTCAGCAAACTATGCTGAAAGAAGAGGATCTTATCCTTGAGATAGTCCTTGATCTGCGCATAACCGTCTTTGATGGTGAAGTAGTTGTCAAAATCACCCGTGCCGCCTGAAAGTTTATAGTTTGCACGGCTGTTTTCAATCATTTCCAACGAATAGAGCCCGTTTTGGGCCTCTTCCACCACGAATGGGTTGATATCGGAGGCGTAGATCTGTGATTTGTGCAGAATTCCCAGCTCATCGAGGAGGATAGTCAGGGTGACGGCCTCCTGGCCGGTAGAACAACCGGCACTCCAGATTTTAATGTGGGGGAAGGAGTCGAGATAGGTCAGCACCTTTTCGCGGACCGCCAGGAATGTAAGCGGGTTCCTGAAAAATTCGGTAACATTGATGGAGCATTCCAGGAACAGGTTTTCAAAAAGGTCCTAGTCTTGCAGGACCAGCTCGCCAAAACGCCTGAACGAGTAT
>JBAXFZ010000231.1:0-6731 GCA_037139685.1 Bacteroidota bacterium | reverse complement strand
TTTCCAAGCGGAGACGGGATACCAGGTTGGAATCTGTGAATGGAGTTCCAGAGTTTGGTCTTCCCAGCCTTTGGCGGTTTCCCTTTCGACATCAAGCGAAAACTCAGGGCTTGTCAGAGTAACATAGTGTTTCTTATCCAGGTCAAAATAGGTGAAGGTGATGGGTTTGATCCTGAATTTTCCAGGTTTTCTCGGAATCATCAGGTATTCAAAGACCTGGTTCCCCGAAATCCCTGCCGCTGTAGTCTGTATATCACTGGTAACCTTGGGATCGTAACTTTCAAAATCGGGAGGGAAGGTTACATTCATCTTGTCGATGAGCTGAATGTTGCCTTTGCCGCTGATGGTGCATTTGAGCGTGACAGCCTCGTTTGTTTTGAGCCTGGTTTTGTCTACCTCCGAATGGAAGGTAAAGCTGCCGACTGCCCCGCTGAAATCCGGCGGCCTGCCATCCTCGGGAAGTGAACGTACCGTGATGACGAGCGGGTTTGATTTCAGTGTCTTCTCAACATTGGCGATCCCGGTGTTGAAAAAGGAATCATTGAAAAAATCATCGAAAAACGGATCGCCGGTTTTCTGCTTCGCCTGCCTTCTTACCTGTGCCACACAGGCCAGCTCAAGCGGGTCGATCACCAGCCTGCCGCTCTTTAATGGAAAGAGGGCGATTTTGCGGATATCTGCCACAACATACTGCTCCCCGTCGATAACCTGGGTGGTTTGCTGCAGCTTGTCATTCTCCTTCATCAGGTTCTGTGACCAGAAACCTGAAAACGATGAAAGCTTGCTGATATTGATCTGGGCAATGGGAACCTTTGTAAAAATCTTGTAGGTCACTACGATTCCTTCACCCTGGAGCGGGCTGGCGTTGGATGCAAATGCCTTTACATATACATCGTTACTGCTTCCCGACACTGCATTTGTGGCTCCCGGCGCCCGGTTCTGGGCGGCATTCCCCTGGGGCTGGCCCGAAGGAACATTCGGGTTTTTAACGACCTTTATTGACACGGCGTTTGAAGCATACTGTTTACCGTTAACATTCACCGTTGCCGCCGGGATGTCAAAAGTGCCCTCACGCGTTGCCTGCAGCAGGTAAGTAAAGGTGTAGGTAATCGACATGGTTGTACGCCCGTTTACCGAGCGGATGCTGGAGTTTGTGCTTGTGTTGGGGCCGCTCAGCAAGGCAAACCCCTGTATTGCCGGACCTCTGAAGCCGGTGCCCTGTGCGTTCAGGGTATATATCAGGGTAAACGTCTCTCCCAGGGCGGCCACAGGCTTGGCCTGGGCTGTAAACTGCACATCCTGTGCCGAGATAGTCCCTGCCGCCAGCAGTAAGGCAATAAAACCAAAAATGACTCTTTTTAACATCTTACCAATCTTTTTCAATTCCGGTTACCTGTACCTTCGCTTTTTGCTTCTTTACCTTTTGCATTGTTTTCTTTTCATCATTTTTCAAGGCTTCAAGCATCCTGTCGGCATCTTCCTTACTGATCTTTTTCTGGTCCTGGGGTTGTTTCTGCTGGTCCTGCTTTTTATCCTGGTCCTTATTCTGATCCTTTTTATCTTTCTGGTCCTTTTTATCGTCCTTTTTATCCTTGTCGTCCTTTTTCTGCTGCTGATGTTGCTGCTGCTGTTTCTTGAGCATCATTTTTGCATATTCAAGGTTGTACTTGGTATCCTTGTTTTTCGGATCGTTCATCAGGGCATTTTTATAAGCCAGGATGCTTTTTTCATAATCCTTCGATTGCATGAGCGAGTTGCCAAGATTGTGGAAAACCTTTGATCGTGTTTCGCGGTCCACGTTATTCCCGGCTAAGTTAGCATATATTTTTGCCGATTCCGCATAGTTGTTGTTTTTATACACGGCAGCCCCAAGGTTAAACTGTCCCTTCACCGATTCCTTGTTCACCTCGAGCGCTTTACGGTAACCCTTCTCAGCCTCCTTGAAATTGCCCTTGTCATAATCACGGTTCCCCTGGCGAAGCAGCGCATTTTCCTTTTGCGCAACGGAAAACTGCCCGAGAAGGATGAAAACTGTTATAAGGATGTTGTATTTCATTTAATTCAAAGTTCAAAATGCAAAATGCAAAATGCAAAATTTAAAATTTAAAGATCTTTTTTATGAGTTTCCGGGTTAAAATGGCCTGAATTTTTTCAGCCATTGGGTTTTACGTTCAAATACAAAAAGATCGAATACAAGGATTAACAAGGCAAGCGCAACAAAATACTGGAAACGGTCTTCATAGTCGCTGAATTGTTTTTCTTCGATTTCGGATTTCTGGATCTTGCTGATATCTTCAAATATTTTGTTCAGCCCGGTCTCAGAGGTGGTGGCCCTCACATACATTCCCTTGCCTATCCCCGCGATCTTCTGGAGCAGGGTTTCATCCAGCCTGCTCATGATGGTTTGTCCGTCGCGATCCTTTTTATATCCGGTCTGCACATTGCCGCTGAAAACCGGGATAGGCGCTCCTTCAGGCAAACCCATGCCGATCGTATAAATGGTGATCCCCTTTTTCAAAGCGGATTCAGCCTGTTCAAGCACGTTGCCTTCATGGTCCTCACCATCGGTAATTACAACGATTGCTTTATTATGCTTCGATTCTCCAAAGCTGTTTGAGGCAACCTCGATTGCTTCGGCGATTGCCGTGCCCTGGGTGGCAACGATCCCTGTATTAATTGCTGACGTAAACATTTTGGCTGCAGCATAATCCGTGGTGATAGGCAGCTGGGTATAAGCTTTTCCTGCAAAGACAATTATCCCGATGCGATCCCCCTCGAGGTTGTCGATAAGGCGTACGATCGATTGTTTGGAACGTTCCAGGCGGTTTGGTTTGATATCCTGGGCCATCATGGAGTTGGAGACATCGAGGCATATCATCAGGTCGATACCCTTGCGTTTAACCTTTTCCAGCCGTGAGCCGGTCTGCGGATCAGCAAGTGCAAAAATAAGCGCGGCCATTGCAACGGCCATCCCGGCAAACTTGAGAATCGGCTTCCAGACCGAATATTCGGGCATCAGCTGCCTGATTACGAGCCAGTCGCCATACTTCGACAGTGTCTTTTTCTTCCAGATCAGGAAAAGGACCAGTAATGCCGTATAGGCCGGGATAAGGGCCAGCAGGTAAAATAATATATGTGAGCGAACCTGAACAAGAGAAAAATGTTAAGTAAAATATTTCGTTAACTGTCCAATCTTAAATCGTAAATCCCCTAGGGTATATTTTTCACATAAACATATCTCAGCAACATCTCCAATCCCAGCAGGATCAAGGAAAGCAGCACAAGCGGCAAAAACTCCTCCTTTTTCTTACGGAATTCGGTGACATCAATCTTTGATTTTTCCAGTTTGTCAATCTCCTGGTAGATGGCACGCAGTTTGGCGTTATTGGTGGCGCGGAAATATTTCCCGTCCGTTGCCTTGGCAATTTCCATCAGCAGGGGTTCGTCAATATCAACTTTCATCATCTGGGTCTGCATGCCAAAGGGAGTCTGTACCGGGTAAGGAGCCTGCCCGATGGTTCCGATACCTACCGTATAGATGCGGATACCATAGAGTTTGGCTATTTCCGAGGCTGAATGCGGATCGAGTGCTCCCATATTGTTACACCCGTCGGTAAGGAGGATGATGACCTTGCTTATCGCTTTGCTGCCCCGCAGGCGGGTGACGGCCGTGGCAAGCCCGTCGCCCAGGGCCGTACCGTCATCAATCATCCCGCTGTGGATATCGCGGAACAGGTTTTTCAGAACGGCATGGTCGGTGGTGAGAGGGCATTGTGTAAATGTCTCCCCGCTGAATATAACCAGTCCAATACGGTCATTCGGCCTGCCGTCGATGAACTCAATGGCAACATCCTTTGCCGCTTCCAAACGGTCGGGTTTAAAATCCATGGCCAGCATCGAGCCGCTCACGTCAAGCGCAATCACCAGGTCGATCCCCTCAACACTGATATCCTGCCTGCTCAGGCTGGTCTGCGGCCTGGCAAGGGCAATGATAAGCAGGATGATGGCAAGCAGGCGCAGAAGATAAAGCCCGTGATTGACATAAAACTTCAGGTTCCGCCCTACTGTTGCGAATCCCTCGATGCTGCTCATCTGCAAATCGGCAGTATATTTCCTCCGACGAATAAAATACCAGGCCACCAGCACCGGGACGACCAGTAGCAGAAACAAAAAGCCGGGATTACCGAATGTCAGATGTTTAAGCATACACAAAATCAAAAATCAAAAATCAAAATGCAAAATGCAAAATTTTAATTATTCATACAGCATTGCCTGCATTGCCTGCATTCCCCTATTTCGCCTCTGCCTCACTCCCGCCAATTCCGGGGATGGTTGCCCTCACAAATTCAACCCCGTCGGTAAGGCTAAGGTCATTTTCGGTGGCAACCGGCTGTGCCTTGGCAAATTTTACCATATCGGCCAGGACCAGCAGGTGGTTCAGCTTATCTATCGCAGTCCTGGGACATCCCCCGCTGCTGATGAGGCTTTCGGTGATTTCAGTGCTTGTTTGTTCAAGTGCAGGCACTTTGAAACGGTCTTCGATATACCTCCTCAGGATTTCAGTCAGTTCCGAGTGATATTCCTTAACTTTCCCGGACTGCCACAGTTTTTTAACCCGCAGATTCTCAAAGGCATGAAGGGCCATCTCATGCGGGGGGATGACCACCCTGGGTTTGATCGTGAAGACCGGTTCCCGGTTCTTCCTCTTCCTGTAATACCATATTCCCCCAATGACCAGGATAACCACGGCAAGTGCTGCCAGGAGCCAGGGGAGCATCTCCCTGAAGGTAATGGGGACCTTCAGCGGACCGATGATGGGTTTTATAGCCTGGGTCGTGTCAACTTTAACCGTGTGTACAGCCAGCAGCAGCATGGTTGTGGCAGCCATCTGGCGGCTGGTGTCGGGCAGCAGCTTATAATTGAAAGGAATAGAAGGTATGGTATAAAAGCCTGAATCATAACAGGTAAAATTCAGTTGTTGTGAAAGTGTGACCGATTTTTTATCAGCACTGTAAACAGTATCAATTTTGCCGCGACCGATGATGGTGATATGTCCGAGAATCGTATCGGGCAAAAACGGCCACAAAACCTGCGATTTAGCCGGCCCAGTATATTTAAGGGTCATCCCCACATGATCCCCGATCAGCATGGCATTTGTGTCAAGCCTGGCCATAACGCCCACATTCTGGGCAAAACTCCCCGGAACCATGGCGGTCAGAAGCGCTGCAACGATGTATATCCTTAAAATCCTCATCATATTTTATTCACAAAGCATCTTCTTCAATTTGCAATTTGCAATTTGCATTTTGCATTTTGCATTTTGCATTTTAATTTCATCATTATCTCCTCGCCCCTCGTTTCCTGAACAGTTTCATCAGCGGTTTTATATAATCTTCATCTGTTCTGACGATGGCCGCATCAACCCCGCTGCGCATGAAGGTATCGCTGATATAGGCATTATGAGCCTTATACCAGTTGTTGTATTGCCTCCTGACCGCCCTGTCAGACGAATCGATCCATATCTGCCTGTCGGATTCGGCATCCCTGGCCCTTATAAGCCCCACGGCGGGCAGTTCGGTTTCCCGTTCATCATAAATCCTGACCGCAATCAGGTCATGTTTTTTATTTGCAATCTTAATTGCATCTTCAAAACCCCTGTCGAGGAAATCACTCAGCAAAAATGCCGTGCACCGTTTTTTAATTACGTTGGTAAAATAACGAAGCGGCTCGGTGAGGCTGGTTCCCTGCTGATTGGGCTTGAATTCGATAAGTTCGCGGATGATCCGCAGGATATGGGATGTCCCTTTTTTTGGCGGGATAAATTTCTCAACCGTTTTACTGAAGAAGATCACCCCCACCTTGTCATTGTTCTGGATGGCGCTGAAGGCCAGCACCGCCGCAATCTCGGTGATGACATCCTGTTTGATCGATTTGCGGGTTCCGAACTGGTTTGATCCGCTTACGTCAATAAGAAGCATCACGGTGAGTTCACGTTCCTCATCATAAATTTTGACATAGGGATGGTTGAACCTGGCCGTAACATTCCAGTCGATGCTCCTGATATCATCGCCGGGCTGGTACTCGCGCACCTCCGAGAAGGCCATCCCGCGTCCCTTGAACACAGAGTGGTATTCGCCCGAAAATATCTGATTGCTCAGTCCCCGGGTTTTTATCTCAATTTTACGAACCTTTTTGAAAAGCTCAGCGGATTCCATAATTCAAATAGCGAAATAGCGAAATGGCGAAATGGTGAAAAAATTGAAACAGTGGAAGCGGACTAGGGTACTTCGACCGTGTTCAGGATTTCACTGATGATGTCTTCGGTGGTGATGTTTTCTGCTTCGGCTTCATAAGTGAGGCCGATGCGGTGGCGCATGACATCATGGGCTACGGCACGGATATCTTCCGGGATCACATATCCCCTGCGTTTGATGAAGGCATATGCCTTGGCAGCCAGGGCAAGGTAAATGCTCGCACGCGGGGATCCTCCATAATTGATGAGTCCTTCAAATTTTTTCAGTTTGTAGTCCGCCGGGAACCTGCTGGCAAATACGATGTCGGTGATGTAATTTTCAATTTTCTCATCCAGGTATACTTCGCGGGTGATGGCACGGGCACGCATAATGTCGGCTGTGCTGATGATCGGGCTTGTTTTAAAGGTCTCGTTCCCGATATTCTGCCGGATGATCATCTTTTCCTCCTTCTTATCGGGATAGCCGATCACCACCTTC
>JBAXFZ010000230.1:0-6768 GCA_037139685.1 Bacteroidota bacterium | reverse complement strand
CAGATTTTGCCAGGATTGACGCAATAAAAAACCAAAAGGACCTGGCAGTTGTTGCCGCCTATATCCATTCGGTATCCGGAGCACCTTTATGCAGCTTCGACGTCAGGCAGGATGACCGGATCAGCAGCAAATACGCGGTATTTATCAGCCAGGGAGGGTTAAGCCTGCCTAACCGCGATTACTATTTTGATAAGGATGCGCGGGCTGTCATGGTCCGTGCCAAGTTCGCGGAGCACCTGGCCAACATGTTTAAAATTATGGGATACCCCGATGCAGCTTCGAAGAAGAGCGCTTCCGATGTCATGAAACTCGAAACAGCCCTGGCAGCCGGATCGCGCACCCTGGCCGATACCCGCGACCCGCTTAAGAATTACACCAAATACCCCCTTGCGAAATTCAAACTGGCAGCCCCTGATTTTGAGTGGTCAACCTTTTTTGAAAGTTCAGGGCTGCAGCGAATAGATACCGTAATTGTCGGGCAACCCGAATTTTTGACAGCCCTTAACCGCGAACTGAAATCAGTCCCGCTTGATAGCTGGAAAAATTATCTTAAATTCCATCTTATCCGGGGCCTGTCCCGTTTCCTCGATGACAAGACCTATCACGAATCGTTCAGCTTCTATTCTACCACCCTGCGTGGTATTCCTGAACCAAAACCACGGTGGAAGCGGGTTGTCGAACAAACAAACAGTTCGCTCGGCGAACTCATCGGGAAAATTTACGTGGATGAATACCTGCCCAAGGGAACAAAGGAAAAACTGACCGAAATCGGGAACGCCATCAAGGTCGTTTATGCCGAAAGGATCAGGAAACTTGACTGGATGAGTGAAACCACCAAGGTAAAAGCCCTGAAAAAACTCGATGCCGTCATCATCAAGGTTGGCTACCCCGATAAATGGAAAGACATGACGGCCCTGCAGACCGGCCGCACCTCCTATGTTCAGAATGCCATCAATGCCAACAGGTGGTGGTTTGGCTATATGATTTCAAAATATGGCAAACCGGTCGACCGCACCGAGTGGGATATGGAGCCCCAGACCTACAATGCCTACTACAACCCTTCAAACAATGAAATCGTCGTTCCCGGGTGCAATATCATTGTTCCGGGTTTTGAGCGTAAACTTGCTGATGATGCTATTCTCTATTCCGTAATCGGGGGCTCAACTTTCGGCCACGAGATCACCCATGGTTTCGACGACCAGGGCAGCAAATATGATGAAAAGGGCAACCTTTTCAACTGGTGGACCATTGACGACAGCGTGAGGTTTTATGCAAGAACCAAGATGATCGTGCGCCAGTTCGACGAATTTATTGCGGTTGACAGCCTGCATATCAAGGGTGACCAGACCCAGGGTGAAAACATTGCCGACCTCGGCGGGATCGTTATGGGCTATGAAGCGTTTAAAAAAACCAGCCAGTATAAGAAACAGGAAATAATCGCCGGTCTGAATCCCGACAAGCGCTTCTTCCTGGGATATGCCCTGGCCTGGATGATCAACGACCGCCCCGAGGGCATTGCAAACCAGGTGAGAAGCGACGTACACTCCCCGGCGAAATTCCGCGTGCTCGGGCCGCTGGCCAATATGCCTGAATTTTTTGCAGCATTTGACATCAAAAAGGGAGATGCCATGTGGAAGGCCGACAGCCTTAGGGTGAAGATCTGGTAGTGCAAAGAAGAAAGTTTGGATACCTGGAGGATCTCCGGGCAGAACAGCCGGCTGATGTAAAAGAAATCAGGAAGTTTGCAGGATAAGGTGTTCACCATCTCTGTAAACAGCTTTGGCCAGGTCGCGCAGGTTGTAACGTGATGCCATGGTTTGCCCGTATGCGCCTGCAGACCTGATGGCAACCAGGTCATTGCGCCTGGTTTCAGGCAGCAGGACAGCCTTCCCGAAACAGTCGGACGACTCGCAGACTGGTCCCACCACATCATATTTTTCAGCTTTTCCGGAGGATGTCAGGTTTTCAATTTTGTGGTAACTCTGGTAAAGGGCCGGGCGGATCAGGTCGTTCATCCCGGCATCTACAATGGCAAACCGGGTGTTAATGCCCTTCTTGACGAATAAGACCTTCGTCACCAGGCTTCCGCACTGGCCAACGATCGCCCGTCCCGGTTCAAAATGAAGCTTCTGGCGACCCTGCAGCTCGATGAATTTATTAAACACGCTGAAATAGGAGGCAAAATCAGGGACAGGGTTCGTGTCGGGATCGTGGTAATCGATGCCCAGCCCCCCGCCAACGTTGAGGAACTCGGGAAAGACCTGGTTGGAGATGAACCAGCTGTTAATATCGTTGACCCGGTGGCACAGGCTTTTAAATACATCCAGGTCGGTGATCTGCGAGCCGATGTGAAAATGCAGCCCCTTCAGCCGGATATTCTGAAGGTTTTTAAGTGTTTCCAGCACCTTGTCGAATTCCCACGGAAGGATCCCAAACTTATTCTCCTCCAGCCCTGTTGTGATATACCGGTGCGTCCGCGCATCCACGTTGGGTATGATCCGCAGCGAAATATCAGCTGTCAGTCCCATTTCACCGGCCAGTTCATTGATGACCTTCATCTCCTGCCTCGATTCGACGTTCAGGCTTTGGATCTGCAGTTGCAGGGCCAGCTTTATCTCTTCATCCGACTTGCCCACCCCCGAAAACATGATTTGCCGGGGGTCGAAACCGTGCTGCACGGCGGCTTTTATCTCGTTCCCGCTAACACAATCGGCGCCATAACCCGATTTGCTGACCAGGGAGAGTATCCCGGGGTTGGAATTTGCCTTCATGGCATAATGCAGCAGGTAGCCGTACCTCCCCGCCTCTGCCGAACATGCTGAAAGGGTCTCCCTGAGCAGATCGAGATCATAGTAATAGAAGGGCGTTTTGATCGTGCGGAACTTTTCGGTGGTTTCTTCCTTAAACATCTTGCTGGTAAAGGGTATCAATGGCTGAAAAAATGGGAACTAAGGGCATTCAGCGCCTGTTTTTTACAGGCAGAGGGGATCAGGATCGATATGTTGTTCTGGCTGCCGCCGTAAGAGATCATCCTGACGGGAACCTCTTCGATGGCCCTGAAAAGTCCGGCCGCCAAAGTGGTTTCGGCGGCAATTCCTTCACCGACAGCACTTATGATCGTCTGGTCGTGATCAACCTCCACGGTGCCGTAATGGCTAAGGTCGCCGGTGATTTGCTGCAGGAAGGTCAGATCGTCGATGGTGAGTGAAACACTGATCTCCGACGTGGTGATCATGTCGATGGGCGTTTTGTAAAGCTCGAATATCTCGAATACTTTGCGCATAAAACCGTATGCCAGCAGCATCCTTCCCGACTTAACCCGCAGGGCGGTGATCCCATCCTTGGCTGCAATGGCCTTCACCCCCTTCCCTGAGGGTTTGTCAGAGATGGTCGTCCCCCGCGCACCCGGATCCATCGTGTTCTTAATGATCACGGGAATCCCTGCTTCCCTTGCTGGCAGGATGGTGGAGGGATGGAGTATCTTGGCCCCGAAATAGGCCAGTTCGGCGGCCTCGTCAAAGGAGAGCTCGGCTATGGGGTGGGTGTTATCCACGAAACGCGGGTCGTTGTCGTGGAACCCGTCGATGTCGGTCCAGATAACCACTTCGGAGGCATCAAGGGCCACACCGATGAGCGAGGCCGAATAATCGCTTCCCCCGCGCCTGAGGTTGTCAATCTCCCCATAGGCATTCCTGCAGATAAATCCCTGCGTAACAAATAAACGGGTACCCGGGTATTTTTCCATCTCCCTGTTGATGTTTTCCCGGATATAATACTGGTCAGGCTCCTGCTCCCGGTCGACACGCATAAAATTGAGCGCAGGCAGGAGGATGGAAGGAATTTTTTGCTCCTCAAGGTGGAACTGGAACAGGGCTGAAGAGATGAGTTCCCCCTGCGCCAGGACGCACCTGACTTCATTGGCCGTGAAGAGATCCCGGGTGAATGACCTGAGGTAATTGAAGTGGTTCCTGGTCATTTCGCCTCCCTTCTCCCTGTATTCCTCGGTTTCGAACAAAGTCCCGACCACGGCCTCATACCTGTTTTCAAGCAGGCTGATTGCCTCCATGGCCCTGCCGGGATCGCCATTTGCCAGCAGGCCGGCTATTTCCACAAGGCTGTTGGTAGTTCCCGACATGGCCGAAAGCACCACAACCACCCGTTCATCGCTCCCGGTCACCAGCTTCGCCACCGACCTGATCCGCTCCGGGTTCCCCACCGAGGTTCCCCCAAATTTCATTATTTTCATCATGAGATGAATTTAAACTAAATAAACACTGTGCAAAGGTACGCAAGGCAGGGATACAATCTGCCATTCCCCTCACCGGGTTCTTTTCGCCATCTTTGCTCCCGGGCAGACAAAAAAAGACATTTTCCGCCAGGCTGTCACGGTGCGGCATTGCAGGGAAACGACTCCCGGCTGCGGGCCGTCACCTCGCCAACCGGGGAACCAGCGGGTTATGTATGAATGCAGTTTCAAACTCACTATATTTGTTATCCCTAATGAGTGATTTTATGAATAAAGCCCTTCTCCTTTCCGGCCTTTTCCTTGCCCTTTTTCTCACTTCAAATTCGCAGGGCCAGGTAAAGAAACACGACATCGATTTAACTTCGGCTAAAATTTACCGTGATTCGCGCCCGTGGACACGCTGGTGGTGGTTCGCCTCCGTTATCGACAAGCCTTCTGTTGCCGATAACCTGGTGTGGCTGAAAAACAACGGGTTCGGAGGCGTTGAAATAGCCTGGGTTTACCCGCTGAACCGTATGAAAAAGGATACGATCCACTATACTCCCCGCCTGGAATGGCTTAGCCCGCAATGGACCGGTATGGTGGCCTATGCCAAACACTGTGCCGACAGCCTGGGACTCGGGTGTGATTTCAACTTCGGATCCCTCTGGCCCTTTGGTGACCTGAAGGTTCCCTTTAATGAAGCTACAATGAACATGACCGACTCTTCGTGGCGACAGGAGATAACCGCCTCATGGGATTACCCGAAAAAAGGTTATGTGGTTGACCATCTTAACCGGAAAGCCTTTTACAATTACGCGGAACGGACAGGCAATGCACTAAAACCAGCCCTGGAGGGCTCACTGTCGGGGTTGTTCTGCGACTCATGGGAGGTTGAAACAAAATTCCTCACCACTCCCGGTTTTAACGAGCGGTTTTATAAACGATACAAATATTCCCTCCCGGCCTTTCGTGACAGTCTCTATTCGAACCGGGAACCCTATTGCAGTGTCCGTTACGATTACATGAAGCTCATTTCAGAATATGTGATCGAAGAGTTTTACAAACCCTTTACCCGGGAAAGCCACCGGCTAGGGGCCTATTCCAGGGCCCAGTGCGCCGGGGCTCCCTGTGATATCATTTCTTCGTATGCCGCCATCGACGTGCCAGAAACCGAGGCATTGCTGTATGAACCGGCATACGCCAATATCGTGGCCTCAGCTGCAGGGTTGTCGGGAAAAAGGGTGGTTAGCTCTGAAACCTTCACCTGCCTTTACGGCTGGCCCAGGATCCACCATTCGGAAGAACAAACCGCCGACCTTAAACTGGTTTGCGACGCACTCTTTGCCAACGGTGTGAACCAGGTCATCTGGCATGGAAAACCCTTTAACCCGGCCGGGTTTGATACCGTTAAATTTTATGCCTCGGTGCATGTTGGCAGTAGCGGCTCCCTGGCCGGTGAAATCCCGGCCTTCAACAGTTATATGGAGAAGGTATCGGGTTATATGAAAAAAGGAATCTCCTTTTCAGAGGCGGCTGTTTACCTGCCTTCAGAAGACCGCCTGATTGCCGGGGAATTGCCGGTTGACAAGCAATTCATCTGGGCATGGGGTGAATATGAACACCGTTATACATACCTTCCCGATGAACTGAAGTCATACCGGCCATTATGGATCAATGGTGAATTTTTGACAAAGGCGGTACTTAAAAACGGACGGCTTACAGTCGGCGACCTCTCCTTCTCCTCCCTTTACCTTGATGTGAAATACCTGGATGCTTCGTCTCTCGGTCGAATCACGAAACTGGCCGGGCTTGGGTTTCCCGTTTGCCTGAAACAGACCCCCGCCGAACCCGGGTTTCATAAATCGGGTGCGGTCTATGATCAGCTGATTAAGAAACTGAAGGGATACAGCAATGTTAAATCCACCTGGAAAGAGATGATAATTCCCGGTCCCTTCATCACGGGAACCGAAAAAACCGATTACTGGTGCAGGGTTTCCGGAGATGACCTCTATATTTTCTTTGCCAACCCCAAATCGCAGCACCTGGTGTTTCCGCTTGAGTACGGGCAATCGTTGAATGACAAAACTGAAAGGATTCCCATTGAAATACACCTGAAGGGAAAAACCATCCCGGTTTTGCTGGAATTTGCCCCCGGGCAATCCCTGCTGCTAAGGGTTGATAACAGCAACGCGGTTTCCTTTATCGATATTACCTTTAAACCCAAACAGCCGGTTTACATTCCCAGGATTAAAAACGGTAAAGAAAAATGGGAGGTGGACCCGGCCAGGAAATGAAATCAGAAGATGCTGTTAAATAACCTTGCGACCATGTAAGCGGCAGCCGCCGCGGTTATCCCTATCAGCATTACCTTTAAAGCCCCCTTGACAGGGGGTTGCCCGGTTACCCGGCTTTTAAAAAATCCGAAAACAAACAGGCAGATCACCGTCAGAAAAGCCGATATCACCAATCCCTGAGAAGGCGTCCGGGTGAAAAAATAGGCAGACAGGGGAATCAACCCGCCCACAATATAGGAACCCCCA